>NZ_JBEZZB010000124.1:0-32593 GCF_040638955.1 Actinoplanes sp. NPDC024001 | reverse complement strand
GCGGCGCCGCCCTGCTGCAGGGCCCGGCGCAGCTCGGCCACCTCGTCGGCGAGCGCGAGCACCGCGTGCGCGTGCGCGGCCGCGATCACCGACGGGGTGCCGGGCAGTTTGCTGTCCACGCTGGCGAGCATGTCGGCGGCCAGCTGGCGGTGACTCGGAGGCGGCATGCGCCCAGTGTCACATCCGGTCGCGCACCGCCTCGGCGGTCCGCTGCAACCGGTCCCGGTAATCACGCCACCAGGCCTGATCGCCGGGGGCCAGGTTGTCGTTGTCGGCCCGCAACCCGGCCGCCCCGTCGATCAGCTCCCGGACGATGTCCGCGTGCCCGGCGTGCCGGTTCGTCTCGGCGATCACATGCACCAGGACGCGGTGCAACGTCACCGTCCGGCTCTGCTGCGGCCACCACGGCACCTGGCCGGTCGCGTCCAGGGTCAGCGTCTCGATCGTGGTGTCGTCGTGCCGCCACACCCGGCGGTAGAAGTCGACGATCTGCTCGCGGGACTCCTCGGCGGTGGCCCACAGGTCGGCGTTCGGCTCGGCGTCGTCCTCCAGGCCCGGCAGCGGGTCGGCGAGCGGGCGGCCGAAGGTCTCCCCGAGATAGCCGGCCTCTACCAGGGCGACGTGTTTCACCAGGCCCAGCAGGTTCGTGCCGGTCGGGGTCAGCGGGCGGCGCAGATCGTACTCGGTGAGGCCGTCGAGCTTCCACAACAGCGCCTCGCGGGCGGAGCGCAGGTAGTGGTGCAGGTCGGCTTTGGGGTCGGATCCGGTCATGGCGTGCAGCATGGCATCGGCCGCCCGCCGGTGCGAGCGGGATTCACGCCGGCCGTTGCCTTCGGCGGGCCCCGGCCGGCTTTTCGCCTGGCGCACCCTGGCCGGCTTTTCGCGGACCGCGGCGACCGTCTCCGTCCAGTCGAGCGGATGGCGGCACACCGACGCCCACCTGTACCTTTCGCCCGGCGTACCCCGGCCGGCCTTTCGCCCGGCGTACCCCGGCCGGCCTCTTGCGGCGTGCCCGGCCGGCTCACAGCTGGGCAAACCAGGCGCGAGCCGCGCTGCCGGCGCCGAGGGCCACCATGAGCGCGGCCCGCGCCTTCGGCGCGCTCAGACCGCGGGCGCTGACCGCGCCCATCGCGAAAGCCAGGCCATGGGCATGATCAGGATTCGGTACGGGTGAGGGGCCGACGTGGCTGCGCGAGGCGATCACCACCGGCACACCCCACTCGGTGAGGTCGGAGATGGCCGCGAACAGGCTCGCCGGAACGTTGCCCGGGCCGGTCCCCTCCAGCACGATGCCCGCGGCGCCCGCGTCGACGGCGGCCATCAGCAGCGTGGCGTCCATGCCCGGATAGGTCTTGAGCAGCGCCACGTCGGGCACCGGCCGTCCGCGCGGCGCCGGCGGCCGGGCCGGCGGCGCCGCACCCAGGGTCAGGTCGTTTCCGGTCACGTGGGCCACCGGCGCGAACGGCGCGGAGGTGAACGAGCCGCCGGCGTGGGTGGCCCAGCGCGCCGCGTGCAGCAGCGCGCCGCAACAGACGACGGCGCCGACCTGCCGCAACCGGGGGTCGGCGGCCGCGGTGAACGCCGCACGCGACAGCTCAGTCGTGAACACGATGCCGGCCCGGGCGGTCGGGCCGGCGACCAGATCGGTCAGGAAGGCGGTCTCCTCGACCGTGTCGGCGCCGTGCGCGACGACCACAGCGCCGGACTCGGCGGCGTCGCGGACCCGGTGGGCCAGCGCCAGCATGGTGGCCGCCGACATGTCCCAGCTCGGCTCGGTCATCACGTGCTCGACGGTGGCGTCCACACCCGGCGGCAGCGTGAGCTCACCGCCACCGTAGGAATGCACATCGTTGGTGGACAACAGCAGCACGTGCGGATCCTTTCCGGTCAGGAACTGATGGGCGCCGCGATCACCAGAAGCCGGAACAACGCGGCCGGCGGGTCACTGCTCGAAACGCTGCTCGAGCCGCTCGATCCGGGCGACCAGCGGCTTGAGCTGCTCCTGCAGAGCGGCGACGAGACCCTGCGCCGGCGGCTGCTGGTGCTGGGCGGCGGTGTTCGCGCGCAGATGCACATATCCGGCCAGCGCCGCGGAAACCGCCCGGCGAGTCAGGCGGGCCTCGGCGCCGAGACCCCGCAGCACCTGCCCGGCGGTGCCGTCGGGTTCGCCGATCAGGCCGAGCAGCAGGTGCTCGCAGCCGAGATAGTTGTGGCCCAGCGAGGTCGCCTCGTTCACGCTCAGCTCCAGGGCGCCGGCGGCCGCGGTGCTGAAATGGGCGGCGCCGTCCCCGGCCGGCGGCCCCGGCTCGGCGCCGGCCTGCCTCAGCAGGGCCTGCCGGACCTGGCCGGGCTCGATCTCGATCGCCTGCAGCACCCGCAGCGCCAGGTTGTCCCCCTCGTCGAGGATCCCGGCGAGCAGATCACCGGTGCCGACGGTCGCCGCGGACCCGGCGTGCTCGATCGCGAGTGCGACGACCGTCCGCGCGCGGTCGGTGAACAGCGGGAACCGCTCGGCCAGATCGTCGCGGGTGAGGGTGCGCAGCGAGGTCTCCCGCATCGCGGAGACCCGCCGGACGGCCTGCTCCAGGGCGCGCTGGCAGATCGCCGAGACGGGGATGCCGGTGTCCTTGACGGCTTCGGCAAGTTCGTCGGGCAGATACACGTTGATTTTCGGCATGACCCCAACATAACCCCAAGGGGGTTACATGGCCAGAGTGGCCGGCTTGGCCGGCTAGGCGCGGCGCCACCGGGCGCGGCTGTCGCCCGCCTTGTAGCTGCACTTCATCAGCGTGCCGGCCGACGTGTAGCCGCGGGCTCCCACGGGAGAGCAGAACGCACCGGGGTGGACGCCCTGGACCGCGTCGTCACTGTCACCTGCGCCGTTCTCCCGCTCGCCCTTCTTCATGGCTTTGCGCCACTTGCCGGCGAAGGGATGCGACGGGCACAACGTGAGCGCACCGGTCAGCTCGGTGATCTGGGCTTCGCTCATGGTGAAGGCGCCCGAGAGGTAGAGGTCATCGGGGCTGGCCTGAGCACAGAGTTCGAACAGCGACGAGATGTCGGGGTCGTCGTACTCCGCAGTTTTCATCGCCGTCTTCTGCAGGCTGGTCGTCGGCGCCACCGCGACCTGCGGGACGCCGTTCACGGCCGAGACGGCGCAGTCGTACTGTGCGGCTTTCCAGACGGCACGGAAGTCGTAGCGGCCCTTCGCACCGGCCGGCACGGTGAACGCCGTGGTGGCGGTCGTCTCCTCGTCCGGGGAGCAGACCAGGTCGATCCGGTTCTTCGGCGGCGGCGGTGAAGCCGAGACCGCCGCGGATGGCGTGGGCGACGGCGGCGTGCTCGCGGTGCCGGACGGCGCGGCGCTGGCGGAGGCCGCCGCGGCAGCCGCTGCCGGCTCGGTCGCTGGACTCGGGCTTCCCGAGCAGCCGGTGATGAGCAGCATCGTGGCTGCCACTGCGGGGATCAGCAACCGGCCGATGGCGGGACGCAGGCGGGGCATGACCGGGTGACTCCTCGTTGGAAGCGGGACGGCTAAGCGGTCATCCTGCCCGCCCGTTCCGGTCTGGTGGATCATCTCGACGCGCGAAGATGATCAACTACGGTGCACACTCGACCGTCTCATCGGTGGATGCCGCTCCAGCGGTGATCGTGTCCCGCTGCAGGCCGTTCACCACGCGCTGCCGCCGGAACATCATGGATCACCGCTGCGCCGGGACGTTCGGGATCATGATCTCGAACTGTTGTCCGGCTGCGGAGTGATGTCGATTGCCGAGGGTTTCGCCAATTCGAATAATGTCGTCGTGACGGATCAGAAGCGACTGCCCGTGTACACCCTTGGATTCGCCACCGACGAAGCGCGGCAAGCTGCGACAGACGTCTTCTACCTGGAAGAACTCGACCGGCAGGCCGAACTGGCGACGCGGAGCATCTACCAGGCCGTCATGTGGGGCAAAGAGACGAAAGACGTTCGCAACGTCAAGGTGTGGGGCGCCTTGCAGAACGCCCTGTTCGCCGCCATCTGCATCGCGCGACTCCTCAAGCCGGGCAACGTCAAAGATGACTACCCTGGACTGAGCGCCAATCAGACCAAAAAGTTCGCCAAGCGGCGCGGCGAAAGACTGCGTGAACTGCTGGACGTCGCCGACGATGCGTACCTCCTCGATGTGGACGAGGTGCGCAACGCATTCGAGCACTACGACGAGCACCTCGACAGCAGGATCGCCGGAGGTGCCGAATGCTTCGCCGACTGGTACATCACCGACCAGAACATCTTCCGGACACCGCCCGGCGCCACCAATCCTGCAGCCGTCGGGGTTCGGGTGTTCTTCGCTCCCGGCGGGATCCTCTATTTCGGGGAGAAGGAGCTGTCCCTGTTCGAGCTTGAGGTCGAGCTGATCCAGATGCGCCGCGCGATCGCCTGCTGTATCGCGCAGGCGTCGCAGCGGATCCGCGGACGTGGCCGGTTCGGTGGTCATGACCTGCACCCGTTGATGAGCGCCCCACGAATCGCCCAACGGTATGCGCACTGGCAGCACGCCCGCGCTGAAGCCCTCGAAGCTCTTGAGGCCGAGCAGGCCCGTCACCGCGGCGCCGGTCGATGACTTGGGTCCATCCGTGAAATCTCAGGAGAATCGTTCTGACAGAACCGTCAGTCGTCGGGCGCGGTGTCGCCGAAGCGGCCGGCGAGCAGGTAGGCGCCGTGGTTGTCGAGTTGGTCGCGGCGCCGGTCGTAGCGGCGGGTGGTGCGCGGGTCGGCGTGGCCGGCGAAATCCTGGGCGCGGCGCAGGTCGCCGCCGGTGGCGTCGAGGATCTCGGTGATCGCGGTGTGCCGCAGCGAGTGCGGGCTCAACACGCCCGCCGCGGCCAGCCCGGCGCGCCGGGCCAGGCGGCGGATCAGGCGGTGCACGTACAGCTCGTAGATCGGCAGGCCGGACGGCGTCAAGAACAGCGGCCCCTCGACCGGGGCGCCCCGCTCGGCGAGCATCTGGTCGAGGGCGTGCGACAGCACCGGCGGTAGCGGGACCCGCCGGCGACGTCCGCCCTTGACGGTCAGATTGAGCACCCGGTGGCCGCGGTCGGTGCCGAGGTCCTCGACCCGGGCGCTGATCGCCGAGCCGACGCGCAGGCCGGCGACCAGCAGCAGCAGGATCAACGCGTAGCTGGCCTGCGCGTCGGCGCGGGCCTCGGCGAGCAGGCGGTCGGCCTCGGGACGGTCGAGGCCGACGGTGCTGCTGTCGTCGGGGTCGATGCGCGGCCGGGCGGCGGCCTGCGCCGGGTTGTAGGCGATCAGCGGCTCCGCGTCGGCGGCGGTGTTGACGACGAGGTAGTCATACCAGGACGCGACGGAGGACAGCCGGCGCGCGATCGTCGACTCGGCGGCGGGCTTGCCGCGCGCGCCGGTGGCGCGTTGCTCGACGATCCAGGCGTCGAGGTCGGCGGCGCGGGCGGTCAGCGGGTTGCGGCCGGTGGCCGCGCACCAGTCACCCCACTGCCACAGATCCCTTCGGTACGCGGTACGGGTGTGCGCGGACCGCTGCCGGCTCAGCCACATGGTGGTCAGCTCCGCGAGCCGGGTCGGGGCCGGCGTAACGATCGCGGGCACGGCGATGGGCTCGCCGGCGACGATCTCGGCGCCGGCGGTGCTCGGTGGTTGGTCCGTCACACCCGAAATCCTAGCTGAAGGATAACGGTCATTATTTTACGCCACTCCGGACGGCGTCTCTTGAACGTTCAACGTGATGGCGGATTATCGGATTACCGGTAATAGCAATCCAGTAATCCGAGCGGGGCGTCGCTCGGGCGGCGGGCACGACCTCAAGAGCAAAAGACCCGCCACCGCGCTCTGCTTGCTGGTCGATTGCCGCTACGACAGCCGCCGGGCTGGCTCGTGAGCGGTCGCAGGAGCTGAAGCACCTGACTGCCGTTGGGCACAGGGCATCGCCGTACAGGCATGAGGGGGGTCATGCGAGGGTAGTCGGCTTAGACGAGAATGAGCGTGCACATGTGCTCGCCAACTGGGAAGGACCTCTCTTGAGCGCTGGACTCGCAGCTCTGCTGGATGATGTGGCGGTGCTGGCGCGTGCGGCAGCCGCGTCTGTGGACGACGTCGGGGTGGCTGCCGCGAAAGCCGGTGCCAAGGCTGCCGGCGTGGTCATCGACGACGCTGCCGTCACCCCGCAATATGTGCGGGGTCTGGCGGCCGAGCGGGAGATCCCGATCGTCCGGCGGATCGCTCTGGGATCGCTGCGCAACAAGTTCCTGATCATCCTGCCGGTGATCCTGGTGCTGAGCGAGTTCCTGCCGGTGCTGCTGACGCCGCTGCTGATGCTCGGTGGCGCCTACCTGTGTTACGAGGGCGCCGAGAAGGTGTGGGAGCGGATCGCTCACCACGACACGCACGGCACCGACACCGAGCAGCAGCCGGATGAGAAGACGCTGATTGCCGGGGCCATCCGGACCGACCTGATCCTGTCGGCGGAGATCATGGTGATCTCGCTGAACGAGGTGGCGAGCGAGACGTTCGTGTCGCGCCTGCTGATCCTCTCCGTCGTCGCGGTCATCATGACGGTGCTGGTGTACGGCGCGGTCGGCCTGATCGTGAAGATGGACGACGTCGGCCTGCGGCTGGCCGAGCGTCCCGGCAAGAGTGCGGCCAAGCTGGGCCGTGGCCTGGTGAAGGCGATGCCGAAGGTCCTGACCGCGCTCAGCGTGATCGGCACCGCGGCGATGCTGTGGGTCGGTGGCCACATCCTGCTGGTCGGCATGGACGAGCTCGGCGTGCACTTCCTGTACGAGTTCGTGCACCACATGGAGGAGGCCGCGCACGACGCCACCGGCGCCCTCGGCGGTGTCGTCGGCTGGCTGGTGAACACGGTGGCCAGCGCAATCGTCGGCCTGATCGTCGGCGCGGTGATCGTGGCCATCATGAGCGTGACGCTGCACCGCCGGAGCGGGCACGGCGAGAAGGACGCCCACAAGTCCGACAGCCACGGCGAGACCGTGCAGGTCACCCAGCCGACCACGGCCAAGGCCGCCGGCACGACCGAGGCCGCCGCAACACCGGCCACGGCTGCCCAGGCGAACACCCCGGCCGCCACGGCGACCGAGACCAGCGTCACCGCGCCCAAGGCAGCGACGGCCGAGCCCGCGACCGGCGCCCCGGCCGCCACGGTCGACACTGGCGCGCCTGTCAGCACCGGCACCCCGGCTACCGCGAACGAGGTCGGCGCCCCGGCGGACGCGGCAAAGGCGGATGCGGCCGACGTCGCCCCGCAGGCGCCGGGCACGGCCGGGACCGGCGAGGACGAGGGCGTCAGCCCGGCCAAGGACCGCTGACCGACAGGTTGAACGACAGCGCCCCGCAGACTCCAGGTCTGCGGGGCGCTGTCGTCGTAGGGACTATCGGGCGGCGCGGACCGCGGCGACCGTCTCCGTCCAGTCGAGCGGATGGGCCAGGTCGGTGACCGTGACCCCGGCCCGGGCGAGGAACCGCCGGCTGGCCGCGAACGCCGGATGCGCCCGCAGTTCCGCCTTCACGTGAGCGGCCATGACGACCGGAACGCCCGCGCCGAGGCACTCGTTGAGCACCCCGACGGCCAGGTTGTCGTTCACCCCGGACGCCACCTTGTTGATCGTGTTGAAGGTGGCCGGGGCCGCCAGCACCGCGGCCGATGGCGTGATCGGCCACGGTTCGTCGGGCAGCGGCATCCGGTGCAGCACCGGCCGGCCGGTCCGCTCGGGCACCCCGTGGAGGAACGGCCAGGTCGCCGCCGCCGGGGTCGCCACCACCTGCACCTGCCACCGGTCGGCGAGCAGCAGGTCGATCAGCTCGCCGATCCGCCGCAGCGGCGTGGCCGCACACGGCACCAGATGCAGTATCGGTCCGTCACCGCTGATCACGACCGCTAGCGTACGTCCCGCGGGGTCCTCACTGGCGGGCCATGGTGACGCGCAGCCGGTCCTGAGGGTCGACCGGGTGGTGGTCGTCGCCGAGGTCGATGCGGACCCAGTGGATGCGGCCGGTGAAACGGCTCGAAGCGGTGGTGTACTCGTCGCAGACCGTGGTCCCGGACTCGTAGCCGATGTCGGTGGTCTCGTCGGCGGAGAAGATCATCGGCTGGGTGGCCTCGACCCGGCCGGTGCCGGCCGCGGTGGCGTCGTGGTACAGGGTGACGGTGCCGCCCTTGGCGAGGCCGCCGCCGTCGTAGGCGAAGTGCATGCGGACCTGGTGGCGGCCGGTGGGCAGGTCGGTGTCGGCGACGGTGGCGAAGTGCCGGATGCCGAGGACGTTGTAGACGAACCGGAGCCGGTTGTCGCCGACGAAGACGGTCCAGCCGCCGAACCGGCCGCCCTGCGCGATGATCACACCGGTGGCGCCGGTGCCGGGCACCTCGATGTCGGCGGTGACGGTGAACGACTTGTTCTTGATGTTGACGACGCTGTTCTCCGACAACCGGCCCATCCCGGGGTAGAGCAGCTGCGAGGTGCCGTGGATCAGGGTGGGCCGGCCGGCGAGCTCCGGGCTGACCCGTTCCGCGGTGCGGTCGTCGAGCGGCAGCACGTGGTACTTGGCGGCTTCGAGCAGCCACAACCGTTGCAGGTGGGCGAGTTTGTCGGGCAGCTTGTCGGCCAGGTTGTCGGCCTGGCTGTAGTCGGTGCTGCCGTCGTACAGCTCCCACACGTCGTCGTCGAACGGTGGCGGCGGCGGGCCCATCAGGTTCCACGGTGTGCGGTGCTTGGTGACCGCGCTCCAGCCTTGGTGGTAGATGCCGCGGTTGCCGAACATCTCGAAGTACTGCAGGTCGTGGCGTTCGGCGGCGGCCGCGTCGGCGAAGGTGTAGAGCATGCTGGTGCCCTCGATCGGCGCCTGCTGCACGCCGTTGACCGAGACCGGCTCGGGCAGGCCGGCCGCTTCCAGGATGGTCGGCGCCACGTCGATGACGTGGGTGAACTGGGTTCGCTGGGCGCCGCGCTCGGTGATGCCGGCCGGCCAGTGCACGATCGTGCCGTTGCGGGTGCCGCCCCAGTGCGAGGCGACCTGCTTGGTCCACTGGAACGGGGTGCACATCGCCCACGCCCAGCCGACCGAGTAGTGGTTGTAGGAGCTGGGCGACCCGAACTCGGCCATCTTGGAGAGCAGGAACTCGGTGGTCTCCAGGGCGGCCATGCCGTTGAAGTTGGCCATCTCGTTGAAGGCGCCGTTCATGGTGCCCTCGGCGGAGGCGCCGTTGTCGCCGACGATGTAGTAGATCAGCGTGTCGTCGAGGGCGCCGAGCTCCTCGATGGTGTCGATGAGCCGGCCGACCTGGTGGTCGGTGTGTTCCAGGAACCCGGCGTAGACCTCCATCTGCCGGGCCAGCACCGGTTTCAGCGCGTCGGGCATGTCGTCCCAGGCGGTGATCTCGGCGTGCCGGTCGGTCAGCTGGGCGTCGGCCGGGATGATGCCGAGTTCTTTCTGCCGGGCGAAGGTACGGTCGCGCTGCACGTCCCAGCCGTCGTCGAACTGGCCGCGGTAGCGGTCCGCCCATTCCTGCGGCACGTGGTGCGGGGCGTGGGTGGCGCCGGGCGCGAAGTAGACGAAGAACGGCTTGTCCGGCATCAGCGCCTTCTGCTGGCGCATCCAGTTGCAGGCGTGGTCGGCCAGGTCCTCGGTCAGGTGGTAGCCCTCCTCGGGGGTGCCCGGCGGTTCGACCGGGGTGGTGCCGTCGTAGAGGGCGGGATCCCACTGGTTGTTCTCGCCGCCGATGAAGCCGTAGAACTTCTCGAAGCCGCCGCCGGCGGACGGCCACGCGTCGAACGGGCCCATCGGCGAGGACTGCCAGACCGGCACCTCGTGGCATTTGCCGAACTGGGCGGTGGAGTACCCGTTGAGTTTGAGGGTCATCGCCAGCGGCGCCTTGGTGTTGGGGCGCAGTGAGTTGTTGCCGGGCGCGGACGTGGCGGTCTCGGTGATGCTGCCCATGCCGACCGAGTGGTGGTTGCGGCCGGACAGCAGCGCGGCGCGGGTCGGCGCGCACAGCGCGGTGGTGTGGAACCGGTTGTACGACAGCCCGGCCGCGGCGAGGCGTTCCGCGGTCGGGGTGCGGCACGGCCCGCCGAACGCGCTGGACGCGCCGAATCCGACGTCGTCGAGCAGCACGATCAGGACGTTGGGTGCGCCGGCCGGTGGTCGCAGCGGTGCGATCGGCGGGTACACGGTGTCCGGGTCCTTGGCGTCGTACGTGGTGAGGCCGGCCGGCGGGCGGTCCGGGATCGGCAGGACGGTACGGGCGTGCCGGTCGGGTGCTGTGGTCATGGTCCACCTCCGAGCCGAGTGTCACCGCTCGCCATCGCGGCCACCTCATCCGTTCCGGGTGAGGTGGCGGGCCGCGCCCGGTGGCGAAGATCGGGGTCATGCATGAGCGGGGATGTTGCGCACCGAGCCGGAGCGGCGGGCCGGCCGCCCACGTGGTGACCCGGGTCAAGCGGTCCGGCCGGCACCGCATCGAGCAGCGGCCGGTCCCGGCGCAGACGTTCCTGATGGGGGACCGGCACGGCGACGACCGGCACGGCGACGGTGAGACGCCGGTGCACGAGGTGGCCCTGCCGGCGTTCCGGATCGACGCGACCACGGTGACCAACCAGGACTTCGCCGATTTCGTGGCCGACTCCGGCTATGTGACCGAGGCGGAACGCTACGGCTTCTCGGCGGTCTTTCACCTGGCGATCGCCGCCGACCCGGGCGACATCATGGGCCCGGCGACCGGTGCGCCCTGGTGGTACGGCGTCCGCGGCGCCGACTGGACCCGCCCGGGCGGCCCGAAGTCGAACCTGGACGGCCTGCGCGACCATCCGGTCGTGCATGTGAGCTGGAACGACGCGGTCGCCTACTGTTTCTGGGCGGGCCGGCGGCTGCCGACCGAGGCGGAGTGGGAGTGCGCGGCCCGCGGCGGCCGGGCCGGGCAGCGCTATCCGTGGGGCGACGAGATGCCCGCCGACTGGCCGTGCAACATCTGGCAGGGCCGGTTCCCGCAGCACAACGAGGCCGCCGACGGGTGGCTGACCACCGCGCCGGTGCGGTCCTACCGGCCCAACGGGTACGGCCTGTGGCAGCCGGTCGGCAACGTGTGGGAGTGGTGTTCGGACTGGTGGGATCCGCGCTATTACGCGGTGGCGCAGGCGAACGACCCGGCCGGGCCGCAGTCCGGGTCGGCGCGGGTGATGCGCGGCGGTTCCTATCTGTGCCACGACTCGTACTGCAACCGCTACCGCAACGCGGCCCGCTCGGCGAACACCCCGGACTCGTCGACCGGCAACATCGGCTTCCGGACCGTGGAGCTGGACGGGGCCGGAACGGATCAGCTGTCCCGAACCGGATGGAGCTGATCAGCGGCGTTGTCACCCCAGAGGGCGAGCAGGCGCAGGTTGTCGTGCGACCGGCTGCCCGGGTCGGTGGTGTAGAGGAACAGGGTCTGCTCCTCGTCGCCGGGCAGTGCCAGCGCCTCGTACCGGATGGTGATCTCACCGACCGCGGGATGTGTCATCCGCTTCGTGCCGTGGGTGCGCTCATGCACCTGACGGTCGTTCCACCAGGTGCGGAACTGCGGGCTTTCGATGGTCAGCTCGCCGACCAGTTCGTGCAGGCGCACGTCGTCGGGGTTGCGGCCGGCGTAGAGCCGCAACGTGCCGACCACCTCGGCGGCCACCGTCTCCCAGTCGAGGTACACCTCACGCGCCACCGGGTCCAGGAAGATCCACCGGGTGTAGTTGCGGTGGGCCGGTGGAAGCTTCGGCCAGTCGGTGAGCAGCGCCCGGCCGAGCGCGTTGGACGCCAGCACGTCGGTGCGGCGCCCGATGATGAACGCCGGATGCTCGGTCATCGACTCGATCATCTGCCGCATCGCCGGGCGCACCCGCTGCGGTGGTGTCCGCACCGGGCCGCGCCGGGGCGGGCGGGCCAGATCGGCGAGGTGGGCACGGCCGGCCTGGTCGAGGCCGAAAACCCGGGCCAGCGCGTCGAGCACGGCGTCCGACGGGCTGCTGTGCCGGCCCTGCTCGAGCCGGGTGTAGTAGTCGACACTCACCCCGGCCAGCTGGGCGACCTCCTCGCGGCGCATCCCCGGCACCCGTCGTGCGGTGCCGTCGCCGGTCAGCGGCGGGGTGTCGGCCCGGCACTTGCGAAGGAACTCACCCAGATCTGATCGTCTGCCCACGCGTCCATGGTCGTCGACCGGCGGGATCGAAATCCAGGGGCTGGGTGGGTGTGCCGTACCCCGGCACGACAGGGCCTGCCCGAGGGTGTCGGCAGCCCGGTGACCGGCGCGAACCTGGTGGTCGTAGCAGAACGGCGACCACTGAGGAGAGCTCCCATGTCCTACCCCACCGACCGTCCGGCCACCTGGTTCGTCACCGGCGCCTCGCGGGGCATCGGCCTCGAACTCGTCCGGCAGCTGCTGCACCGGGGCGATGCCGTGGCCGCGACCACTCGCTCCGCGCAGCGTCTGCGCGACGGGCTGGGCGACGGCGCCGACCTGTCCCGGCTGCTGACCCTGGAAATCGACCTGGCCGACCAGGAGCAGGTGACCGCGGCCGTCGCCGCCGCCCGGGAGCGGTTCGGCGGCGTCGACGTCGTGGTCAACAACGCCGGCTACGGCTTCCTCGCCGCGGTCGAGGAGGTCACCGACGCCGAGGCCCGCCGGATGTTCGACGTGCAGATCTTCGGCGTCTGGAACGTGCTGCGCGCCGTCCTGCCGCACCTGCGGGCCGCCGGCAGCGGGCACGTGATCAACGTGTCGTCGATCCTCGGGCTGACCACCTTCCCGGGCTGGGGTCTCTACAGCGCGGGCAAGTTCGCCCTCGAAGGCCTGACCGGCTCGCTGGCCGCCGAGATGGCGGACTTCGGGGTGAGGGTGAACCTGGTCGAGCCCGGCTACACCCGCACCGACTTCCTGCGCCCGTCGTCGCTGGGCCTGCCGGCCGCTGCCGTCGACGGATACCAGGCGATCCGCGAGATGACCGACGCCCACCTGGCGATGCCCGGCACCCAGCTCGGCGACCCGGTGAAGGTGGCCGCCGCGATCATCGAGATCGCCGTGCGCGGCGACGCGCCGCTGCACCAGCTCCTCGGCTCGGACTCGGTGGGCCTGGCCCGGGACCGGCTGACGGCGCTGGCCGCCGATGTGCAGGCCGGTCAGCGGCTCGCCGTGACCACCGACATCGGCTAACCGGCGAACCGCTCCAGGGCCTGGCGGATGTGGGAGCCCGGCAGCGCGTGACCGCCCGAGTCGTCGACGATCAGCTCGGATCCCGGCCAGGCCCGGTGCAGTTCCCACGCGGCGGACAGCGGGCTGCCCAGGTCGAGGCGGCCGTGGATCAGCACGGCCGGGATGCCGGCGAGGCGGGGCGCGTGGTGCAGCAGGGCGCCCTCCTCCAGCCAGGCGGCGTGCGCGAAGTAGTGGGTGCAGATCCGGACGAACGCGAGCCGGTCGCGGGCCGGCCGGTGCGACGCCCCCTGGAAGGTGTCCTCCCAGGTGCACCATTCCAGGGCCGCCTTCTCGCGCACGGCCGGGTCGGGGGATTCCATCAGCCGGGCGTAGCCGCCGACCAGGTCGTCGTCCGGCACCAGGCTGCGGAAGCGTTCCCACTCGGCGGGGAAGAACCGCCCCACACCGCGGTAGAGCCAGTCGATGTCGGCGCGGCGGGTCATCGTCACCGCGGCGATCACCACCTCGGTGACCCGGTGGGCGTGCTGCTGCGCGTACGCCAGGATCAGCGTCGAGCCCCAGCTGCCCCCGTACAGGAGCCAGGCGGGAATGCGCAGATGCTCGCGCAACCGTTCCATGTCGGCGACCAGATGCCAGGTGGTGTTGAACCGCATGTCCGTCGCCGGGTCGGCGGCGTGCGGCCGGCTGCGGCCGCAGCCGCGCTGGTCGAACAGGATGACCCGGTAGCGCTGTAGGTCGAAGGGCCGCAGCCAGGCGGGGGAGGAGCCGGAGCCCGGCCCGCCGTGCACGACCAGTGCCGGCTTGCCCTGCGGGTTTCCGTGCTCCTCCCAATGGATGACGTTGCCGTCACCCACGTCCAGCTCTGGCATGCGACGCTCCCCTGGTGTTCCTCAAGGCGATCATGGTGGAGTCCGCGCCGGCCGGCGGTTACCCCTTCGACCTGCCGGCGGTGCGGGCGCTGACCGCCCGCGGCGGGCTTCGGCTGCGCACGCCGGTGACGCTGCTCGCGGGCGACAACGGTACCGGGAAATCGACGTTGGTGGAGGCCGTGGCGGTGGCCGCCGGGTTCAACCCGGAGGGTGGCAGCACGTCGTTCCAGTTCGCCACCCGGGCCAGCGAGTCGGTGCTCGGCGAGCATCTGGTGCTGTCGCGGGTGCCGGGCCGGCGGCCGCGGACCGGGTATTTCCTGCGGGCCGAGTCGTTCTACAACGTGGCGACCGAGATCGAGCAGCTCGGCGTCGTGGAGGGCTACGGCGGCGTGTCGCCGCACGAGCGGTCGCACGGCGAGTCGTTCCTGGATCTGGCGACGCACCGGTTCGGGCCGTCCGGCCTGTATCTGCTGGACGAGCCGGAGGCGGCGCTGTCGGTGCAGGGCTGCCTGGCGCTGCTGCTGCGCATCGCCGAGCTGGTGGCGCTGGGCAGCCAGTTCATCATCGCGACGCATTCGCCGGTCCTGCTGGCCTGCCCGGACGCCACGATCTTCGAGCTCGGCGCCGGCGGGATCGCCGAGATCGACTACGACCAGGCCGACGCGGTCGTGCTGACCAGGGCGTTCCTGGCGAACCCGCAGCGTTTCCTGGACCGGCTGTTCGGGGAATGAGAACTCATGCGGCCCCGGGTGGTGATTCACAACAGTGTCAGCGTGGACGGGCAGCTCACCGGCTTCCCGGTGGATCTGGCGCTGCACTACGAGATCGCCGGGTCGATCCCGGCGGACGCGATCCTGACCGGCAGCGGCACCATGCTGGCCGCCGCCGCGGAGCAGGGCGCCGACCTGTCCGGGTCCGATCCTGAGCCGCCGCAGCCGGTCCCCGGCGACGAGCGGCCGCTGCTGGTGATCGTGGACGGGCGGGGCCGGCTGACCCGCCTGGACTGGCTGCGGGCCGCGCCGCACTGGCGCGACATCGTGATCCTGTGCTGTGCGGCTACGCCGCACGAGCACCGGGCCCGGCGGGTGGTCACCCCGGGCGATCACGTCGATCTCGCTGCCGGGCTGGGTCACCTGCGCTCGGCGTACGGGGTGAGCACGGTGAAGGTCGACGCCGGGGGAACCCTGAACGGCCGGCTGCTCGACGCCGGGCTGGTCGACGAGCTCAGTGTGATCGTCGCCCCGCACGTCGCCGACGGCCGGGCCGGGCCGCGGGTGCGGCTGCTGGAGCGGGCCGGCGCGCAGCGGTTGCGGCTGACTGCGGCGCAACCGCTGCGCGACGACCACCTGTGGGTGCGCTACCGGACGAGCGGTCAGTAGCGGAACCGCGACATCAGCACCCGCAGCTCGCCGGTCACCTGGGACAGCGCGCCGACCGCCTGCTCCGACTGGTTGACCAGGTCGGTGGTGTTGCGGGCGACCGTCGCCACGCTGCCGATGTTCGCGGCGATCTGACCGGAGCCGCCGGCCGCCTCGGTGACGCTGCGGTTGATCTCGTTGGTGGTGGCGGTCTGCTCCTCCACCGCCGACGCGATGGTCGTCTGGTACTGGTTGATCTGCTCGATCACCTCGGCGACCTCCTGGATCGCCGAGACCGCGCCGGCGGTGTCGGCCTGGATGGCCTGCACCCGCTTGGAGATGTCCTCGGTGGCCCGGGCGGTCTCCTGGGCCAGGTCCTTGACCTCGCCGGCGACCACCGCGAAGCCCTTGCCGGACTCGCCGGCCCGGGCCGCCTCGATGGTGGCGTTGAGCGCGAGCAGGTTGGTCTGCTCGGCGATGCTGGTGATCGTCTTGACCACGTCGCCGATCTCCCGGCTGGACGCGCCGAGCCGGGACACCGAGTTGGTGGTGGTCTGGACCGCGATGACGGCCCGGCCGGCGACGGTGGCCGCCTCGTTCGCGCTGGTCGAGATCTCCCGGATGGAGGCGCCCATCTCCTCGGCGCCGGCGGCGACGGTGTGCACGTTGCGGGACACCTCGTCGGCGGAGGCGGCGACCAGGTCGGCCTGCTCGGACGACTGCTGGGCGCCGTCGGCGAGCTGCGCGGTGAGCCGGCTCATCCGCTCGCTGGCGACGCCGAGGGTCTGCGCGCCGTCGGCGAGGCGGCCCATGGCGGTGCCGATCGACTCGAGCGCGGTGTTGACCGACCGGCTCATCTGCCCGACCTCGTCGGCGGAGCGGACGTCGAGGCGGCGGGTCAGGTCGCCGTCGGCGACGGCGGCCATCGTGTCGGCGACCTCGCCGAGCGGGCGGGTGATGCTGCGGGTGACCTGCCAGGCGACGGCGACGGCGATGCCGACCGCGGCGAGCAGCAGTAGGACCATCATCGTCAGGAAGCTGCCGGCGATGTCGCGGGCGGTCGCGGTCTCCGTCTTGTTCATCGCCTCCTCCATGTCGATGAACACGTTGATCACGCGCAGCCACTCGATGAACGCCGGCTTGGCCTCGTCGTTGAGCAGCGCGGTCGCCTCGGCGCGGTTGCCCTGCTCGCGCAGTTCGATGATCCGCGCGACCAGCGGGTTGGTGTCGCCCTGCACGGTGGCGATGTCGGCGAGCGCGGCCCGCTCCGCGTCGTTGGCCTGCGACGCGTCGGCGAAGATGGCGTTCATCTTCGTCTCCGAGTCGGTGTACTTGGCGGCCAGGTCGTCGATCAGCTGCTTCTCGGCGTCGATCGCCGGCTGGTCGCCGGCGTAGACCAGGTCGCGGATGGCGATGGCCCGGTCGTGCACGCTGCCGCGGAAGTTGATCGCGTATCGCTGTTTGACGGCGTTGACGTCGTTGATGACGGTGAGCTTGTCGTTGATCCGGTTGACCTGGGCCACGCCGACCACGACCAGCGCGACCATGGCGAGGACCACCACCAGGAACCCCGCGCCCAGGCGCCGTCCGATGGTCAGATTCTTCATGTACGACTCATCGGCACCAGCCCGTCCGATATGAGGGCGGATGTCCGCAGGGCCGTGATGAGTGCCGTCACTGCCGGGTGGTCGGCGGCGCCGCGGCGGAAGGCGATGCGGGTCCGGCGGCGGGTCGGTGCGGTGATCAGCCGCAGCCCGGCGGGCGGGCGGTCGGCGGCGAGCTGCGGGACGAGCGACACCCCCTGCCCGGCTGCGACCAGGGCGAGCACCGCGGTGAAGTCGTCGGCGTGGTGGCGCACCCGCGGGGTGTATCCGGCGGCCTGGCAGACCCGCAGGGTGACCTCGTGGCACAGGGTTCCCGGGCTGGCCAGGATCCACGGCTGCTCGCGCAGGTCGGCGACCGAATCGCCGGGGGTGCCGGCCGGTACGGCCAGGTGCACCGTCTCGTCCAGCAGCGGCACCGAGTCGAGGTCGGTGTCGGCCTCGGCGGGGGCGACGTCGTAGTCGTGCACGAGCCCGGCGTCGAGGCGCCGTTCGCGCAGCGCGGCCGGGACGGCGGCCGGGTCGAGTTCGGTGACCAGCAGTTCCAGGGCGGGGTGCTCGCGACCGAGGGTGACCAGGGCGGCGGGCAGCACGGTGCGGACCGCGCTGGGGAAGGCGCCGATGCGCAGCGGACCGGCCGGTCCGCTGCGCATCGCGGCGAGGGCGGCGTCGGCCTGCTCCAGGGCGGCGAGCACGGTGTCGGCGTGGCGCAGCAGGACCCGGCCGGCCGGGGTGAACGTGACCCGCCGGCCGGTGCGTTCCAGCAGGGCGAGGCCGGCCTCGCGTTCCAGGACGGCGAGCTGCTGGGAGACCGCGGACGGGCTGTAGGTGTGGGCGGCGGCGACCGCGGCGATGGTGCCGAGTCGGTCGAGGTCGCGGAACAGCCGGAGCCGGCGCACGTCGAGCATCGGCTCAGCTTACGGTCACGTCAGAAATCGGAACTGGTGCTTACGGTCGGTGGGCGGCAGCGTGGACCGCATGAATGGTGTCTACGTACCGCTGATCACCCCGTTCGACGAGGACGGGACGGTTGCTCTCGGCGTGCTCGAGAAGCTGGCGTGCGACGTGCTGGAGGCCGGCGCGGCCGGGCTGGTGGCGCTCGGCACGACGGCGGAGCCGGCGTCGCTGAGCGACGCCGAGCGGCGCGGCGTGCTGGCGGTGGTGTCGCGGGTGTGCCGCGAGCGGGGCGCGCGGCTGCTGGTCGGGGCGAACACGCCGGCGCAGCTGGCCGGCGTGCCGCAGGGCGCGAGCGCGGCGCTGACGCTGGTCCCGCCGTTCCTGCGGCCCGGTGAGGACGGTGTGGTGGCGCACTTCGCGGCGCTGGCCGCGGTCAGCCCGGTGCCGCTGGTGGTGTACCACGTGCCCTACCGGACCGGGCAGCCGCTGACCGCGGACGGGCTGCGCCGGCTCGCCGCGCTCGACGCGGTGATCGGCGTGAAGTATGCGACCGGCGCCGTCGACGCGGACCTGGTGGCGCTGCTCGCCGATCCGCCGGCCGAGTTCGCGGTGCTGTGCGGCGACGACGTGTTCCTGGCGCCGGCGCTGGCGATCGGCGCGCCCGGCGCGATCCTGGCGTCCGCGCACCTGGAGACCGCGGCCTTCGTGGAGTTCGCCGCGACCCGCGAGCGGGCGCTGGGGCGCCGGCTCGCGCGGCTGTCCGCGGCGGTGTTCGCCGAGCCCAACCCCACGGTGGTCAAGGCCGTGCTGCACGCGGCGGGCCGCATTCCGACCCCCGCGGTACGGCTGCCGCTGCTGCCCGCATCGACGGCGGTGGTTGACGCGGTGGCGCGGCAGCTCTATGGTTCGTTAGTAGAGTAATGAACCAATGGAGGCGGGTCCGCGATGTTCGACGACCGCAGCCCGATCTACCGGCAGATCGCCGAGCAGATCAAAGGCGACGTGCTGCGTGGCGTGCTCAAGGCCGACGAGCAGGTGATGTCCACGAATCAGTACGCGGCGTACTACCGGATCAACCCGGCCACCGCGGCCAAGGCGTTCCAGCAGCTCGTCGACGAGGGCGTGATCTACAAGCGCCGCGGCGTCGGGATGTTCGTCGACGCCGGCGCCCAGCAGCGGCTGCGCGAGCAGCGGCGGGACCGGTTCTTCGCCGACGTGCTGGCGCCGATGATCGCCGAGGCCCGGGCGCTGGACATCCCGGTCGCCGACATCGTGGCCCGCCTCCAGCAGCTCGACGACCCGGGGGACACCCGATGACGCTCGCCATCCAGACATCCGCCCTGCAGGTGCGCTACGGCGACACCGTCGCCCTGCACGACATCGACCTCGACCTGCCCGGCGGCAAGATCTACGGGTTGCTCGGCCGCAACGGCGCCGGCAAGACCAGCCTGCTCGCCACGCTCGCCGGGTTCCGCAAACCGTCCACCGGCACCGTGCGCGTCGGCGGGCAGCCGGTCTTCGAGAACGCCCGGGTCACCACCCGGGTCTGCCTGATCCGCGAGGACGGCGGGGTCGGCGACACCACCGACAACCTCGGCGACGTGCTGAGCATGGCGCGGATGCTGCGCCCCGGCTGGGACGAGAAATACGCCGCCGAGCTGATGGACCGTTTCGCGCTGCCGCGCAAGAAGACCATCGGAGCGCTGTCACGGGGGCAGCGCTCCGCGTTCGGCGTGGTCGTCGGGCTGGCCTCGCGCGCCGACGTCACCATGTTCGACGAGGCGCACCTGGGCATGGACGCCCCGACCCGGCAGCTGTTCCTCGACGAGCTGCTGCGCGACTATGTGGCCCGCCCGCGCACCTTCGTCGTCTCCACCCACCTGATCGAGGAGCAGAGCCCGGTCTTCGAGCAGGTGCTGATCCTGCACGACGGCGCCCTGCTGGTGCACGAGGAGCTCGACGAGCTGCGCGGCCGCGGCGTGTCGGTGACCGGCCCGGCCCACGTCGTCGACGACTTCGTCTTCGGGCTCACCGTGCTCGGCCAGGAGCAGCTCGGCCCGACGAAACGGGCCATGGTCTACGGCACGCTCGGCGAGGACAGCCTGCGCGCCGCCCGGGCGCACGGCCTGGAGATCGGGCCGGTCGCCCTGCAGGACCTGTTCATCCACCTGACCGGAGGCGTCCGATGACCCGCTGGCCGATCGCCCGCTATCTGCTCGGCACCCACTACCTGTTCCTGCTCGCCGTCCTGATCGGCTTCTACCTGGCGATCGGCGTGATCCTGGCGGTGGTCTCCCGGTTCACCGAGATCACGCTCAGCGCCGCCGACATCGGCGGGCAGATCCTGAACTGGATGGCCGCCGGCTACGGGTTCACCGCCTGCAGCGTGCTGGCGGTCGTGATGGTGCACGGCCGCACCCGCCGCGAGTTCCTCGTGCAGCACCCGGCCTACCAGATCATCCTCACCGGCACCGCGGCCGCGCTGATCACCGGGGTGTACGCGGCCGAGACCGCCCTGTACTCGGCGCTCGACTGGGGACAGAAGGTGCAGGACGAGCGGGCCTACGAGTCCACCACCGACTATCCGACGATCTTCGTGGCGTACTGGAGCATGCTGCTGATCTGGCAGATGGTCGGCGCCTTCGTCGGCGTCGCCGTCTACCGCTGGGAGACCCCGGGCGCGCTGGCCGCGCTGCCCGCCGCGGCGCTGCTGCTGCTCAGCGGCGGCATCAACGGCTTCTTCCAGCTGCCGTTCGTGCCCGTCGACATCGAGGCGCCGCTGCCGATGGCCGGCGCCACGGTGATCGTGGTCGCGGTGACGTGGGCCATGCTGTGGGCCACCGGGCGGGACATCCCGGTGCGGGCCCAGGCCGCCTAGGCTCACCCGGGTGAGCCCACGCGTCCTGATCACCGGAGCCTCCGGTTACCTCGGCCGCCGCGTCGCGCTGCGCGCGGCGGCCGACGGTTTCGAGCCGGTCGGCACGGCCTTTCAGTCGTCCGGCGCGCTGCGCCTGGACATCCGCGACCCCGGCGACGTGCGGCGGGTGCTCGGCGAGGTCCGGCCGGACGCGATCATCCACACCGCCGCCGGCCGCGACCGCAACGACTGGCCGGCCACCGCGGACGGCGCGGCCCACGTCGCGGTCGCGGCCGCCCACCTCGGGGTACGCCTGGTGCACGTCTCCAGCGACGCGATCTTCTCCGGCCGGGCCGTCGACTACGACGAGGACGCCGTGCCCGACCCGGTCTACCCGTACGGCGCCGCGAAGGCCGCCGCCGAGACCGCGGTCCGGGCGATCCTGCCGTCCGCGGCGGTGGTGCGCACCTCGCTGATCCTCGGCGACGGCGCCGGCGACCACGAGATCCTCACCCACGACCTGATCGCCGGCGGGGTGAAGGGTGCCCTGTTCACCGACGAGATCCGCAAGCCGGTGCACGTCGACGACCTGGCCGGTGCCCTGCTGGAACTGGCCGCCGGCGACTACCGCGGGGTGCTGAACGTGGCCGGCGCCGACGCGCTGAGCCGGTACGAGCTGGGGGTGCTGGTGGCCCGCCGCGACGGCCTCGATCCGGCCGCGGTCCCGGCGACCAGCCTGGCCGCGCTGGGCCTGAGCCGCCCCACCGACGTGCGGCTGGTCACCGACCGGGCGGCGAAGGTGCTGCGCACCCGGCTGCGCGGCGCCCGCTCGTTTATCGGATGAAACCCGCGGCCGAGTTGCCGATACTGGCCCGCGTGACTGACAAACGCACCATCCGCGTGACCGTGCGCGGATCCTTCGACAACCTGACCGACGCGCAGAAGGCCGAGCTGATCGCCGCCGGTGACCGGCACTCCGACATCCTCGCGGTGGAGTACACCGAGCGGGGCCACCTCACCTACGACCTGGCGGCCCGGCCGTTCTTCACCTTCCGCTTCGCCGAGCAGGTCGCCGAGGAGAAGGACATTCCGCAGGTGACGGCCCGCGCCGAGGCGAAGGCGGCGGCGTGGATGAGCGAGCGTGGTTACGGCTTCAAGCGGATCACGTCGCAGACCGTCGACCTGTCCGAGGTGCCGCTCGGCCCCCGCGGCCGCCGTCGTCAACCCTGAGTTGACGCTGTCATGCCGTCAACCTAGGGTTGACGGCATGACGAACATCGTGCCGCCGGTGCGCCTGGACGACCTGATCTCCGTGATCAGCCGCAACCGGCCCGACGACCCGTTGGAGCGGCTCTCCGACGCGGTGGTGCTCGGCGACCGTCTCGGCGAGCTGGCCGACCACCTGATCGGCCACTTCGTCGATCAGGCCCGCCGCTCCGGCGCGTCCTGGACCGAGATCGGCCGCAGCATGGGCGTGACCAAGCAGGCCGCCCAGAAACGGTTCGTGCCGAAGGACGGCATCGACGTCTCGCAGGGCTTCAACCGCTTCTCCGACCTGGCCCGCACCGCCGTCGTGACGTCCATGAACCACGCCAAGGTTCTCGGCCACCCCGAGATCTTCCCGGCCCACCTGGCGCTCGGCGTGCTCGACCAGGCCGACGGGCTGGCCGTGCGGGCCCTGCACGGTCAGGGCGTCGAGGTCGACACCGTGCGCGCCGCGGTCGCCGCCGTGCTGCCCGAGCCGGGCGGTGACGTGCCGGTCCTCATTCCCTACGACGCGCGCAGCCGCAAAGCGCTGGAGCTGACCTTCCGCGAGGCGCTGCGCCTGGGCCACGACAGCATCGGCACCGGGCATCTGCTGCTCGCGCTGCTCGAAGAGGAGCCCGACGGCCCGCTCACCGCGGCCGGGCTGACCAAGGCCGCAATCGAGCCGATCGTGGTGGCCGGCCCGCAGGAGGTCGTCTCCGGCTAGCCGTCCTCGCGCCGCCGTGCGGCGGCCCAGGCGGCGATCTGGGTGCGCGAGGTGAAGTCCAGCTTGGTCAGGATGTGCTCGACGTGCGTGTTCGCGGTGCGCCGGCCGATCACCAGCCGGTCGGCGATCTGCTGGTTGGTCAAGCCGTCGGCGACCAGCACGGCGACCTCGCACTCGCGGCGGGTCAGCGGCGCCCAGGTGGCCCGCTGCGCGGGAGTCTCTGCCGGCCGGGCCGACCGCTCGTCGAGCGCGTAGTCGACACCCGCGGCCGGGTCCAGGGTGAGGCCATCGCCGTACGCCGCCTGGAAAGCGTCGTCGCCGGCCTTCTGCCGGGCCTGTCTGGTGACGTGCTCGCGCGCCGCGAGCAGGTCGGGGGAGCCGAGTTGGGGACGGCCGACGGACTGCCAGAGGCGGTGCGCGACGCCGAGCAGCCGGGCGGCGCGTTCCGCCTCACCGAGCGCCGCGGCGGCGCCGGCGAGCACGTCCACGGCCATCGCGCAGCCGGTGCTGTCGCCCAGCTGCCACTTGAAGCGCAGCGCGTCGCGGCCGTAGCCGACCGCCGCGCGCGGGTCGCCGCGGCCGATCTCGGCCAGGGCGCGCATGTAGTCGGCGTACGAGCGTATCCAGCGTTCGCCGCATTCGTCGCACAGCGCCCAGGTCTGCTCGGTGACGGCGATGTCCCGCTCGAAGTCCCCGGCGAAGGCGAACGCGATGCACTGCATCGTGAGCGCGATGAGCAGGCCGGTCGCCGGGTCGCCGCCGTTGCGGTGCAGGGCGGCCGATTTCTCGGCGAACGTCAGGGCGCTGACCGGGTCGCCCCGGAGCAGGGCGCACAGGCCGGCGATGTAGGCGATCCAGCCGGCTGCCGTGCGGTCGCCCTGCGCCGCCGCGTGCGGCCGGCACTGTGCGAGCCGGGCCTCGGCGGCGTCCAGGTCGCCCTGCATCGCGGTCACCATGCCGGCGACCCACAGCGCCTTGGTCAGCGCGGCACCCGGCGGGTGCTCCGGCGCGAGGAGCCGGTCGAGGTAGTGCCGGCCCTCGCGTGGGTGTCCACAGGCCATCCAGAAGTACAGCAGCGCCGCGGCCAGTTCGAGACCGGCCCGGTGCTCGGCCGGGTCGGCGAGACAGAAGTCCAGCGCGGCCATCAGGTTGGCCTTGTCCCGGCTGAGCCGCTCGTACCAGGCGACCTGGTCGGGCCCGCACCACTCGGCCTCGAACCGCTCGGCCAGCCGCAGGTAGTAATCGCGGTGCGAGCGTCGTAGCCGCTGCTCCTCGCCGGCGGCCCGGTGCAGGTCGCGGCCGTACTCGCGCAGCGTGTCGAGCAGGCGGTAGCGGGCGCCGGAAGGATGCTTCTCGCAGAGCAGGATCGACTTATCGACCAGGCCGGCCACCAGCGGCAGCACGTCCGCTTGGGGCAGCACGTCATCGGCGCACACCTGCTGTGCGGCGGCCAGGTCGAAGTCGCCGGCGAACACCGACACCCGGGCCCACAGCAGGCCCTCGGCCTGGGTGCACAGCCCGTGGCTCCAGTCGATGGCGGTGCGCAGCGACTCGTGCCGGCCGGCTGTCGAGCCGCCGCGCAGCAGCGCGAACCGGTCGGCGAACCGGTCTTCGAGCAGTTCGGCGATCTGCTGCACGGGCAACGCCCGGGTGCGCACCGCGGCCAGCTCGATCGCGAGCGGGATGCCGTCGAGTCCCCGGCACAGCCGGATTACCGCGGCCTGGTTGTCCCCGGTCAGCGCGAATGTCGGCGAGGCCGCGCGGGCCCGCTCGGCGAACAGCGCCACGGCCGCGTCCGGCTCGGGGTCCACGGCGCCGCCGGCGGAGCGCCCGGGGTCGGGCACGGTCAACGGCAACAGGGTGAAGATGTGCTCACCCTGCACCGTGAGGGGCTGCCGGCTGGTCGCCAGGATCTGCAGTGCCGGGGCCGCTCGCAGCAGTTGTTCGACCAACTGCGCGCACGGGTCGGCCAGATGCTCGCAGTTGTCCAGCACCAGCAGCAGCCGGCGCGACGCCAGGTACTCCGCCAGCGACTCGGCCTGCGGGCGGGTCGACTGGTCCCGCAGCCCCAGCGTCTGCGCCACGGCCTCGGCCACCAGATCGGCCTGGGCGAGCGGGGACAGGTCGACCAGCCACGCGCCGTCCGGGAACGCCCGCTGCACCTCTGCCGCGACGCGCAGTGCCGTCCGTGTCTTGCCGACCCCGCCGACCCCGGTCACCGTGACCAGCCGGGCCACCGACAGCAGCCGTTTCACGGCTGCTCGCTCGCCGGCCCGGTCCACGAAGCTCGACAACTCGGCCGGCAGATTACCCTGGCGCCTCTGCCCTCGCGCTGTCTCCGCCACCTCAACCCTCTCCGGACACTGGCAGCATAAGCGCGGACCGCCCGGCCGGCCCGGTCGTCAACCTGACGGGGGACAGCGGAAAGCTAGCCGAGTGGGAAGTCGGTCAGCCGCACCCAGGACGCGTCCGGCTCGGGGCGGCCGACCAGCAGGTGCACGGTGCTGACCCAGGCGTGGATCGGCAGGCGCTGCTGCACCTGGGCGGCCGCGGCGGTCAGCACCTCGTACGGCTGGTCGTGCCCGATCGTCAGGTGCGGCACCACCTCGGCGAACTCGCCGCCGTAGGGCTGCACCCGGGGAAAGCGGCCGGCGAGGCGGTGGGTCAGCTCCCGGAACGGTTCGGCCGGCGACGGGTTCAGCCACAGCACCCGCTCGCCGAACCAGCCGACCTTGTCCAGGGTGAGGAAGAACCGTGGCACCCCGGCGACGACGTGCCGCACCGCGGCCAGCACGTGCGGGGTCAGCTCGTTCGGTGGCAGGAACGGGATCAGCACGGTGATGTGTGCGGGCACGCCCTGGGTGGCGATCGGGTCGAGCCGCTCGCGCAGGTCGGCGACGGCCGGCTCGGCTTCCGGGACCAGGACGGCGAGGGCGCTCAGCGTCGGCTCCACCGCCGCAGCGTAAACCGTGCCGAGCGTCGTCGCGCGCTCACGACCCGGTGCCGCGATCCTCAGGTCGGCCAGTTGAGGAAAAATTCTCAGTGCAACCGAGCAGCAACCGAGAGTGCCCTCCTGCTGCACCCGTGGCGGCGAAAAGTTCCCCCTGTCAGCCGGTCAGCCGACACAGGGGGAATCGAAATGACCGCCACCGCCCAGCCGAACGCCGTCACTCGCGAGCAGGAAGAGCTCATCCGCGACAACATGGCGCTGGTCGGCCACATGGTCCGCGAGATGCTGTTCAAGGTGCCGCCGCACGTGCACCGTGACGACCTCGCCTCGGCCGGCTACGCGGCGCTGGTCACCGCCGCCCAGGCGTTCGACGCCGAGCGCGGCATCCCGTTCGGGCGGTTCGCCGCGGTGCGGGTGCGCGGGGCGCTGCTCGACGAGCTGCGCAGCATGGACTGGGCCAGCCGCTCGGTGCGGGCCCGGGCCCGGCGCGCCGACGTGGCCCGCGAGGAGCTGACCCGGCAACTGGGCCGTACCCCGACCGCCGAGGAGCTGGCCGAGCTGCTCGGTGTCGCGGTCGGCGAGCTGAGCAGCGTCGACGACGACGTGCAGCGCGCCGCCGTGCTGTCGCTGCAGGGCTTCACCGCCGGCGCCGCCGAGGACATGGTCACCGAGACCTCGATGAACCCGGAGGAGCTGCTGCTGCACCGCGAGCGCCTGGGCTACCTGCACGACGCGGTCACCGTGCTGCCGGAGCGGCTGCGCTACGTGGTCGAGGCGTCGTTCCTGCGGGAGCGGCCGCTGTCGGAGGTGGCCACCGAGCTGGGCGTGACCGAGTCGCGGGTCTCGCAGCTGCGCACCGAGGCCCTCGCCCTGCTGCGCGACGGCCTGACCACGCACATGGAGCAGAAGGGCGCCCCGGCCGCCAAGGACGGCTGCGTGGCCCGGCGCCGCGCCGCCTACGCCGCGCAGATCGCCGCCCGCAGCACCATGACGTCGCGGCTGGGCGCCACCGACGTGCACGGCGAGCGTCTCGCCGTCGCCGCTTGATGCGCGGCCTGATCACCGAAGCCGGCGGGGCCGCGGCGCGTTGCGCGCCGCAGTCCCGCCGGCTTCCTTTTCCGGTACGCGTTCTCCACGGCCCCGGGCTTCTCCTGGCGGCCACCTGCCACGCCAGGCCGCAGGGCCGCTTCCGGGCTTGAGCACGGGGCTGAGCTGCCACCACGCGGCCGTTTCACCGGTCGATCTCAGCCGCGCGCCCGCGCGGCCTCAGGCGCCGGTCAGGCCCGGCCGCAGCCGCAGCTGGGTCTCCGCGGCCGCCGCCCGCTTGCGCAGCCGGTCCGCCTCCACGGCCAGCGCCGCGGCGCCGCTGTCGCTGAGCCGGTAGTAGCGGCGCAGCCGGCCCTCCACCGCCTCCTCCCGCTCCACCTCGATCAGCCCCTGCTCGGCGAGCCGGTCCAGCGCGCCGTACAGGGTGCCGGGCCGCAATTTGACCTCGCCGGACGACAGGTCCAGCACGGACTGCACGATGCCGTAACCGTGCAGCGGCTGCGCGGCCAGCGCGGTGAGGATCAGAAACGTCGGTTCCTGCATGTCTGCCAGCCTCTCAGCTCGTCACGGTCTGCGTCTCGGCGGCCGGCGCGGGCCGCACCCGGGCCGTGAGCACCAGCGCCACGAGCAGCACCAGCCCGGCCCCGGCCAGCGCCAGGTTCAGCCATTCCGGCCCGAACGGCCAGTACGGCCCCGGCCGCAGCGCGCTGTGCACGGTGAACACCGGGTCGTCGTTGCCCGCGTAGCGGAAGGCGCGCATCACGTTGCCGTAGAACGCCACCGCCGGCAGGGCCAGGGCCAGCACCGTCAGCGTGCCCAGGGCGACGGCCAGCCGGGCCCGGCCGGGAGCGCCCTGGCGGGCCCGCTGGATCAGCGCGGCCGCGGCCAGCCACCCGGCGGCCATCCCGGCGAGCATGCCCAGCACGACCAGCGGCAGCAGGGCGGCGTTGCCGGAGGGGTACATCGAGATGGTGACGCTGCCGTACATCTCGGTGGTCCAGCCCTGGATGTCGAGGGTGACGCCGTCGCGTTCGGCGAGGAAGGCGTTGCTCTCGGTCCGCAGTTCGACGGTGTTGCCGTTCTCGTCCATGGTCGCGGACTTGCCCGGCGGGTGGGTGATCTCGCCGAGCTGCCAGCCGTCGGCGGCCAGGTTCTGCCGGGCCTGCTCGGGGTCCCAGCCGCCGAACCCCTGGACCTGGGTGTCGTGCCAGGCCGTCTCGTCCCACCAGGGCGAGCCGGAGTCGGCGTGGTAGTGGTTCTCGATGCCGGGACTGCCGACGATCTGCCGCTGCAGCGCCTGGCCGGCGGCCGCGTCCGGCACGCCGGCGAAGGTCCGCGTGGCCGCCCACGAGCCGGCGGCCGCGCCGAGCGCGCCCCCGATCAGCAGGGCGAGCACGGCGAACACCCAGGCGAGCGGCCGGCCGGCGGGCAGCCGGAAGCGTTGCCGCACGCCACTGGCCAGCAGGTGCCACACGTCGGCGCGGGCCGGCCGCTGCTGGCCCGGCTCGGCCATCTCCAGCAGCGTGGTGACGATCTCCCGCTCGTGGCGGCGCCGGTAGCCCGACGGGTAGGCCCGCAGCAGCCGCTTGTAGGCCCGCTCGAGCGTGGGATCGGCCTGCGGCCAGTCGCTGGTGGTCATCGGAGTCCTCCCGTGTTGATGATCATCGGCAGGCCTGGGACGATGCCCGGGCGCTGCCGCAGTTGTTCCTCGGCGGCCTCGGCCCGTTGCCGCAGCCGGCCGACCTCCACGCGCAGCGCCCCCGCGCCGCTGTCGCTGAGCCGGTAGTAGCGGCGCAGCCGGCCCTCCACCGCCTCTTCCCGGTCGACGGCGATCAGGCCCTGCTCGGCGAGCCGGTCCAGCGCGCCGTACAGCGTGCCGGGCCGCAGTGCGACCTCGCCGGACGACAGGTCCAGCACGGACTGCACGATGCCGTAACCGTGCAGCGGCTGCGCGGCCAGCGCGGCCAGGATCAGAAACGTCGGTTCCTGCATGGGCGGGCCCCCTCTCGGCTGTCGCTGTCCGACGCCTGCCGAGACAGTACGCGCGCCGCTATATATCGTCAACCGAGCTATGGAATTCGGTTGCGGACCCGGGCGAAGCGAGAGAGGGTTGCCGAGGACCTGCTGCCGAGCCGAGGAGTGCATGCCCCGATGTGAGAGCGACCCGACTTTGCGTCCCCCGTCGGTTTCGCCCTTCCCGGAGGCCCTCGTGCACCCTCGCAACGCCCACCTCAAAGCCGTCGACCTGGGCTGCGCCCACGACGGTGACCTGCTCTTCTCCGGCTTCGACCTGGTGCTGGGCGCCGGCGACCGGATCGGCGTGGTCGGGCCCAACGGCGCCGGCAAGACCACCCTGCTGCGGGCCCTCGCGGGTGAGCTGGCACCCACCACCGGCAGCGTCACCGTCTCGCCCGGCGCGCGCGTCGAGCACGTACCGCAAAGGATGCCCGGCCTCGACGGCAGCGTCGGCGCGTTCCTCACCGCGGGCCTCGGCGAGCTCGCGGCAGTGACCGCGCGGCTGCGCGAGCTGGAGGCGCGCCTCGCCGCCGGCGAGGACGTGCTCGCCGAGTTCGGCACCGTGCAGGAACGCTGGACCGCCCTGGAGGGCTGGACCGCGCAGAGCCGGCTCACCGAGATCCGCCAGCGCCTGGACATCGAGCACCTGCCCGACGAGCTGCCGGTCGCCGCGGTCAGCGGCGGCGAGCAGGCCCGGCTGCTGCTGGCCCGGGCCCTGCTCGGCGCGCCCGACACGACCGGCCCCGACCTGCTGCTGCTCGACGAGCCGACCAACCACCTGGACGCCGAGGGCACCGCCTGGCTGCGGCAGTGGCTGCACGACTTCCCCGGCGGGGTGCTCGCGGTCAGCCACGACCGGGCGTTCCTCGACGAGTTCGCCGGCCGCATCATCGAGCTGGACGGCATCGACGAGCAGCCGCAGGACTATCCGGGCGGCGGCTACACCGCCTACCGCGCGGAGAAACAGCGCCGCTGGGAGCGGCTGCTGCTCGATTACGAGGCGCAGGAGAAGGACCGGCTGCGCTGGGAAGCCGACATCGAGCGGACCAAAGGCTACGCGGCCGGGGTGGAGAACACCGTGCGCTCCGGGGCCGAGGCCCCGCACCTGCGCCGGGTGGCCCGGCTGGTGGCCCGCAAGGCGAAGGTGCGCGAGCGGCGGCTGCGCCGGCAGATGGCGTCGGTCAAGTGGATCGCCCAGCCGCGGACCCGGCCGCCGCTGACCCTCGCCTTCCCGGGTGACGACGCCGCCGGCGACGAGATCGTGCTGAAGGTGCGCGAGCTGACCGTCGCGTTCGGCGAGCGGGTGCTGCTCGACCACGTCGACCTGGACGTCACTCGCGGCGACCGCATCCTCATCACCGGGCGCAACGGCGCCGGCAAGACCACCCTGCTGCGGGCGATCGAGGACCGCTACCCGGAAGCGGCCGTGCTGCCGCAGTCCGACGACGCGCTGCGCACCGGCGCCAGCATGCTCGACTTCTTCCGCTCCCGGGTGCCGGTCTACGTCGACGACGCCGAGAAACTGCTGGCCGGGCACCAGTTCGAGCCCGAGCAGTGGTCCGCGCCGGTGCGTGAGCTGTCCGCCGGGGAGCTGCGCCGGCTGCTGCTGGCCGTGGTGGTCAACAGCCCGTCGCGGACGCTGCTGCTCGACGAGCCGACCAACTACCTCGACTTCGAGGCGCTCGACGTGGTCGAGGAGGCGCTGCGCCGTTACCGGGGCACGCTGGTGTTCGTCAGCCACGACCGGTACTTCGCCGATGCGGTCGGCCACACCCGGCACTGGCACGTCGCCGACGGGCACGTGATCGAACGTGACCGTCACCACCGGGATCGTGACCCCGTGTAAACGATCGTGGCGGCCCGTGCCCGGCGTAACAGCGCCTGATCCGTCCCCCTATGCTCTCAAGCTGGCTAGGGAAAGCGGGCAACAGTGGCTGCGGAAATGAATATCGTCGAAGCGGTGATCCTCGGCGCGGTCGAGGGCATCACGGAGTTCTTGCCGGTCTCCAGCACCGGCCATCTGACGATTCTGGAGAAGTTGTTCGGGCACACCATCGACGACCCGGACATCACCGCGTTCACGGTGATCATCCAGTCGGGTGCGGTGCTCGCCACCATCCTGTTCCTGCGCCACGACATCGCCCGGGTGGTGCCGGCGTTCTTCCGCGGCCTGTTCAACAAGGGCCTGCGCGACCACCCCGACTTCCGGTTCGGGTGGGCGGTGCTGCTCGGCTCGATGCCGATCGTCGTCGCCGCCCTGCTGTTCAAGGATCAGATCGAGACCACGCTGCGCAGCCTCTGGTTCGTCGCCGGCGCCCTGATCATCTGGAGTGGTGTGATGGCGTTCGCCGACCACGCCGCCACCCAGGTGCGCCACGAGAAGGACGTGACCTGGAAGGACACCATCATCATCGGGGTGGTGCAGTGCATGGCGCTGATCCCGGGCATCTCCCGCTCCGGCGCGACCATGTCGGCCGGCCTGCTGCGCGACTTCGACCGGGTCACCGTCACCAAGCTGTCGTTCTTCCTGTCCATCCCGGCGCTGACCGGCGCCTCGCTGCTGCAGGGCATCGACGAGGCGGACCGGATCTCCAGCGGGGTCGGCTGGGTCAACACGATCGTCGCCACCGTGGTCAGTTTCGTCGTCGCCTACGCCTCGGTGACCTGGCTGCTGAAGTTCGTGTCCAAGCACTCCTACAGCATCTTCATCTTCTACCGGCTGGCGCTCGGCTCGCTGCTGCTGGTGCTGCTCGCCACCGGGACCATCGAAGCCAAGTGACCCGGGTCACCCCGGCGGGCGTCACGTTCCGCCGGGGTGGTGTGTCTTAGAGGGGCGTAACCACCGACAACCGGTAAGGGAGCGCACCCATGGAAGCACGACTGAACCTCTTCGGCGACGCGGTCGCGATGAAGGCCCTCAAGCACCTCACCGCGGCCGGCCGGGCCCTGGCGGAATCGACGGTGCCGCTGTCCACCCAGGAACTGGTCCGGCTGCGGGCCAGCCAGATCAACGGCTGCGGCTTCTGCACCGACATGCACACCAAGGAGGCCGCGCACGCCGGCGAGACCCAGCAGCGGCTGAACCTGGTCGCCACCTGGCGGGAGGCGACCGTGTTCACCGACGCCGAACGCGCCGCCCTGGAACTGGCCGAGCAGGGCACCCGGATCGCCGACGCGGCCGGCGGGGTGCCCGACGAGGTCTGGGCGAACGCGCGCAAGCACTACGACGACGAGCAGCTGGCCGTGCTCACCTCGATCATCGCGCTGATCAACGCGTTCAACCGGGTGAACGTCATCGTCCAGCAGCCGGCTGGCGACTACCGCGTCGGCATGTTCGGCTGACGACATGGACGGTTACCGCCCGCTGCTGTTCTCCATCGCCTACGGCATGACCGGCTCGGTCGGCGACGCCGAGGACATCGTCCAGGAGGCCTACCTGGGCGCGGCCCGGGCAGCGCGGGCGGGCACCACCATCACCGACGCGAAGGCGTACCTGACCACCGCGGTGACCCGGCTGGGCATCAACCACCTGCGCTCGGCGCGGGTCAACCGCGAGACGTACGTCGGCAACTGGCTGCCCGAGCCGGTGGTGGTGCCCGCCGACGGTCCCGGCCCGGCCGAGCACGCCGAACTGGCCGACTCGCTGTCGATGGCGTTCCTGGTGCTGCTGGAGACCCTCACCCCGGTCGAGCGGGCGGTCTTCATGCTGCACGAGGTGTTCGGCTACCGGCACGCCGAGATCGCCTCGATCGTCGGCAAGACCGAGGCGAACTGCCGGCAGATCTTCGCCCGCGCCCGGCAGCGCATCGCCGCCGGGCGCC
>NZ_JBEZZB010000123.1:0-32866 GCF_040638955.1 Actinoplanes sp. NPDC024001 | reverse complement strand
ACGCCAGCGGCCGCGCGCAAGCACCCGACGCCAGCGGCCGCGCGCAAGCACCCGACGCCAGCGGCCGCGCGCAAGCACCCGACGCCAGCGGCCGCGCGCAAGCACCCGACGCCAGCGGCCGCCTGCAAGCACCCGACGCCACCGGCGGTGCGCAACCGCCCGACGTCAGCGGCCGCGTGCAGGCACCCGACGCCAACGGCGGTGCGCACGTGCCCAACGCCAGCAACAGTGTGCGAACGCCGAACGTCCAGCGGCAGGGTGCAAGCGCTTCGGATGGGGCAAGCGCCAAGCACTGGCGAGACGGCAGGCACCGAAGCACGGTCAGGGCAGCAGGCGCGCCAGCACTGCGAACGCTTCTCAAGGCGCTCCATGTGCGCGAACGATGCCGGGCGCGCACTTGCTGGAAGGCGATGTGCGGCCGGGCTTCGACGGCCTCGTCAGCACGGCGGCTCGACTCGCAACGGCTTACAGCTCGATGAGCAGGACCGGACGCAACATGGTGCAGCAGCGGCGCGACGGGTCGCGGCGACCGGGACGGAGGATAGCGACAGACGTAACTGGGTAGGGGAAGACCCATGCCTTTTCCCGGAGAGTTGGTCGGTGATCGGTACCGGCTGGATGACCGGATCGCCGCGGGCGGCATGGGCGAGGTGTGGCGGGCTACCGACACTGTGCTTGGGCGGCCGGTCGCGGTGAAGACGCTGCTCGCCGGATATGCGGGAGACGCGGGGTTCCGCAGTCGCTTCCAGCATGAGGCGCGAGCGATGGCGTCGCTTCGGAACAACGGGGTCGCGCCGGTCTATGACTTCGGTGAGACGGACGAGGGCGCCTACCTGGTGATGGCCCGGGTCGACGGTCTGCCGCTGAACCGGTGGATCGCGGAGCGTGGTCCGCTGAGCGTGACGGAGACATTGTCGGTCGTCGCGCAGGCTGCCCGGGCGCTGGCTGCCGCGCACGCCGCCGGGATCGTGCACCGCGATGTCAAACCCGGCAACCTGATCATCGAGCCGGACGGCCATGTGGTACTGGTCGACTTCGGGGTTGCCCGATCAGCCCAGTCGGTCACGCTCACCGGCGCCAAGGAGGTCGTCGGGACCGCGCTATATATCGCTCCGGAGCAGGTGTCGAAGCGGGCTACCGGGCCGGCCGCGGATCTGTATTCGCTGGGCGCGGTCGCCTATCACTGTCTCGCGGGACTGCCTCCGTTTCTCGGTGACAATCCGGTGGCGGTGGCTATCCAGCATCTCGATCGGGAGCCGCCGCCGTTGCCGGCGAGCGTTCCCGCGCCGGTTCGGGAACTCGTCGCCGCCGCAATGGCCAAGGACCCGGACGACCGCTTCCCGTCGGCGATCGCGATGGCCGAGGCAGCCGACGCCGCTGCCGCCGATCTGCGAGAAACCCCGAACAGCGCCGCTGCGGCAGCTCACACCGTGCACGCGGGTCTGAGTGCCACCCGCATCGACACAACCGTCCCCGCACCAGAGGATCCGAACAGCCCTCCGGCCAGTCCCTTCTCTGCCGGTCGTCCCGCTTCCCCGGCCACGACGGTCGACGCGGGCGACGCCGCCGTTGGCGCAACAGGGTCAACGCCGGGCGATGCCTCTGTCGCCGCAGCTGGAGCCGGCTTGCTTCCTGCGGCGGGAGCCGCAGCCGCCCTCGCCGGGCCGGCGGCGGCCGCACAGGCAGTGGGGGCGCCGAGTTCCCTGGCGGCGGACCCGACTGAAACAACCTCAGCGGCGGAACACTCCGCAACGAGCGGATCTTCGCCGCATACGGACGCCCCACACGGTGGTCCCGCGGCTCGGGATTCCCATGTGGAGATGCCGAATCACAACGGCCAATCGCGACACGGCACCGAAGCGACCAGCGGCACGGCAGAACGAGGCGTAGAAGCGGGGCACGACAAGAGCACTGCGAACGCCGGCACGGTTGCACAGGACAGCGACGCAACAGGCCAGACAGGACCAGGTTCGGCTGGAGCGACCCCGGCAGGAACAGACCTGGCCGGAGCGAGTCCGGCAGGAACAGGCTCGGCCGCAGCAAGCCCAGCAGGAATCGGAGCAGCGCAAACAGGTCTGGCCGCAGCAAGCCCGGCAGGCACGGGACCGGCGGGAACAGGTCTGGCCGGAGCAAGCCCGGTGGGGATGGGGGCGGCGGGGGCGCGGACTGGCGGGGACGATCCTGAGCGCACAGCCGCGCTCGCTGCCGCCGGCGTGCCTCTGGCGGGTGAGACGCAAATCCGGCTTGACAGTTCAGTTACAGAAAGTCGCAACAGTTCACTCCATCGGCGGATGTTGGCCGTCACTCTCGGTGTCCTCGTCGCCGCGGCGGCGGGGCTCGGGGGCGTGATCCTCTTTACTGATCCGTTCGGACCGTCGAACGCGCCGGCTCCGGCCGCCTCCACGCCGGCCAAGGAAGCGCCGAAGCCCTCGCCGACGCCGGCGAAGAAGGAACAGAAAGAACAGAAAGCTCGGGACAACACCGCTACCGGCGAAGACAGCGAGCGCGAGGACAAGACCGAGCCTGCGGAGACGCGCACGCAAACCACCGAAACGACGAACGAACCGGCGGAACCCACCACCACCCCACCCGAGGAGGAGCCGACCACCACCCCGCCCACCGACGACACGGCAACCACCACCCCACCCGACACCCCCGAGGCTTCCGACGACTCTGAGTGACGAAAGTCCGATGTAACGGATGTGCTGACGCTGCGTATCGATCGTTAGTATCCGCAGTTCGAACTGCGGACCGATCGCCGCGTACCGTGAAAAGCACACCGAAGGCAGGACATGTCGGTTACTTTCGACCGGGTTTTGGAAAAGCCGCGGCTGGATTCACCGGTCGTCAAGCCCAGGCCACACCTGGGTTTCCGCCCCGACATCGAGGGCATGCGCGCGATCGCCGTCACGCTGGTGGTGCTCTCGCACGCCGGGGTCACGGGGCTCGCCGGCGGCTACGTCGGAGTGGACGTGTTCTTCGTCATCTCCGGCTTCCTCATCACGACGCTGCTGCTGAACGAGGTGTCCCGAACCGGCACCGTGTCGCTCGCGAACTTCTACGCCCGCCGCGCGGTCCGGCTCCTGCCGGCGTCCGCCCTGGTGCTGGTCGCCACCGTGGCCGGCGCGTGGTTCTGGCTGCCGTCGACCCGGTTCGACTCGATCAGCCAGGACGCGCTGTACGCCACCTTCTACGGCATCAACTGGCGGCTCGCGAGCGAGGGCGTCGACTATCTGAACGCCGGCGCTGCGCCGTCACCGTTGCAGCATTTCTGGTCGCTCGCGGTGGAGGAGCAGTTCTACCTGGTCTGGCCGCTGCTGATGCTGATCTTCGCGCTCACCTGGGGACGGCGCCGGGCGCCACTGGTGGCGGCTCTGCTTCTGGTCACTGCGGCTTCCCTGTACGTCAGCGTCACGCAAACCGACTCGTCGGCCCCATGGGCTTACTTCGGTGCGCACACCCGGGCCTGGGAGCTGGCCGTCGGCGCGCTCGTGGCGATCGGCGCGACCCGCCTCGCCGGCCTGCCCGCCCGGCCCGCCGCAGCGCTGACCTGGGCCGGCCTGGTCGCGGTCGTGACCTCGGCGATCATCTACGACGAGCAGACGCCGTTCCCCGGTTCGGCCGCCGCGCTGCCCGTGCTCGGTGCGGCGGCGATCATCGCGGCGGGCTGTGCGGCACCGCGTCACGGCGCCTCGACGCTGCTGCGCACCCGTCCATTTCAGCTGGTCGGCCGGTATTCGTACAGTTTCTATCTGTGGCATTGGCCGGTGTTGATGATCGGCCCGGCGGCGTTGGAGATCGAGCCGGCCGTCGAGGCCAATCTGATCCTGGCCGCCGGCGCCCTGGTTCTCGCCGTGGCTTCCTATCACCTGGTGGAGAACCCGGTCCGCACGCTGGCCTGGATCAGGTCCCGGTCCTGGACCGGCCTCGGCCTGGGTGTCGGCCTGTCCGCCGCGACCGCCGCGTTCGCGCTGGTGGCGGGGCAGCACACGCCGCCGCTGCCGACCGGTGAGCCGGCGACCGACACGTTGCGGGCCATCGCCGGGGAGTCCGCCCCGCTGGCGCGGGTGCGGAAACTGCTCGACGAGTCCGTACGGATGCGCAAGCTGCCGCCGAACCTGCTGCCCAACCCGTTGAAGGCCGGCAAGAACAAGCCGGTGATCTACAAGGACGACTGCCACCTGACCTACCGGGAGACGGTCACGCCGCATCCGTGCCTGTACGGCGCCCCCGCCGCCCCCGAAACCATGTACCTGCTCGGCGACTCGCACGCCGCCCACTGGTTTCCCGCGGTCGACGCGATCGCCACCGAGCGCAAGCTGCGACTGGCGAGCCGGACCAAGAGCGCCTGCCAGGCCGCGACCACCCTGATCTACCACGATGTGCTGAAGCGCCCCTACCACGAGTGTTTCCGCTGGCGGGAGTCGGTCTTCCGGGAGATCGAGCGAGTCCGGCCGAAGTTCGTGGTGCTCTCCTCGAACGGCGGTGACAGCGGCGGCATGGTCGACGCGGCCAACGTCCCGCTGGACGACGGACCCGACGCCGACCAGCGCTGGACGGGGGCCTGGATCAAGACGTTCGACCGGCTCCGGGCGACCGGCGCGAAGCTCGTGCTGATCCAGGACACCCCGTGGCCGGAGGATTCCGCGCCGGAGTGCGTCGTCACGAACCCGAAGCATGTGGACCGATGCGGCCGCCACCCGCGGGAGGCCATCGCGGAGCCGGCCCGCCGGCGGATGATCGCCGAGGCGGCGCAGCGGCGCGGCGTCACGGTGATCGACACCCAGCCGTGGTTCTGCACCGCCGAGATGTGCCCGGCGATCATCGGCAACGCGCTGGTGTGGAAGGACAACAGCCATCTGACCACGGCCATCGCATCCGCGATGACCCCGCTCCTGGCCGAACAGTTCCCGCGCGCCTAGGACGGCGAACGTTCGCGGTCGTGACGACCGGAAGGGTCAGGGCGTTCCCCATGGCTCGGCGACCAGGCCGGGGGCGTGGACGAAGACGAGGTGCCGGCCAGGGTTGAGCTTGGGCCCGGCACATCGAGGTCGGCGACGGCACCTGGCAGGAGCAGTTGCGCCGGTTGGCGTACGAGTTCCGCGAACCCAGCCTGGCCCACCGCCACCTGATCCGGCACGCCTTCGCCACCAACGACGTGATCCAGCGCGACGGGCCGATGCGGCGGACCCTCTGCACCGTGCTGCGCACTGCCGGGCTGCCCGAGTCCGAGGTGGAGCGCATCGGCGCCGTCCTCGCTGTGCTGGTCGGCGGGCTGCTGCACACCGAGGTGAACGGGACGATGCGCCGGCTCGCCGGGGACGGCGAGGCCGACGACACCGGCTTCGCGCTCGCCGTGGAGCTGCTGATCGACGGCGTGGCAGCGCGCGTGCGGTGAACGTGATTTGATCAAAACGTCGGGTAACACGTCCGAAACTTCCACCTGCGAGCATTCCGGGGCGCGATCAGGAGGTCTCTTTTGTTCCTCAGCCAGCACGAGCAGGAACGCCTGCTCATCCACGTGGCGGCCGACGTCGCCCGGCGCCGGCGCGAACGCGGTCTGCGGCTGAACTACCCGGAGGCCACCGCGATCATCACCGCGTTCCTGCTCGAAGGGGCCCGCGACGGGCGCACCGTCGCCGAGCTGATGGACGCCGGCCGGCGGGTGCTCACCCGCGACGACGTGCTCGACGGGGTGCCCGAGATGCTGGCCGAGGTGCAGGTGGAGGCCACCTTCCCGGACGGCACCAAGCTGGTCACCGTGCACGGGCCGATCTCATGACGATCCCCGGGGAGATCCTCTTCGGCGAGGGCGACATCGAGATCAACCCGGGCCGGCCGACCGTGGCGCTGACCGTGCGCAACACCGGCGACCGCCCCGTGCAGGTCGGATCGCACTTCCACTTCGCCGAGTCCAACGCGGCCCTGGAGTTCGACCGCGACGCCGCCTGGGGCCACCGGCTGGCCATCCCGGCCGGCACCTCGGTGCGCTTCGAGCCGGGCATCCCCCGCGACGTCACCCTGGTTGCGCTCGCCGGTGAGCGCGTCGTGCCCGGCCTGCGCGGCCTGGCCGGCGGACCGCTCGACCGCCCGGCGCCGGCGCCCGCGCCCGACCCCACCGACATCGAGCCGGCCGGCTCCCTGGACGAGGACACCGGCGAGGGCGAGCACAACGGGAGCCCACGGTGAGGGGCGAAGCGACCGAACCAGTAGGCACAGCACCACGTCATGACGGTACGGAGCGAAGCGGAGGACCGGCATGACCACGCTGGACCGCGGCAGGTATGCCGCCCTCTACGGACCGACCGCCGGCGACCGGGTCCGGCTCGCCGACACCAACCTGCTGATCGAGATCGAGGAGGACCGCAGCGCCGGGCCGCGTCCCGGCGACGAGGTCGTCTTCGGCGGCGGCAAGGTGATCCGCGAGTCGATGGGCCAGTCCCGCGCCACCCGCGCCGAGGGCACCCCGGACACCGTGATCACCGGCGTGATCGTCCTCGACCACTGGGGCGTCGTCAAGGCCGATGTCGGGATCCGCGACGGGCGGATCGTGGCGATCGGCAAGGCCGGCAACCCGGACACCATGGACGGCGTGCACCCCGGCCTGGTGATCGGCGCCGGCACCGAGATCATCGCGGGCAACGGCAAGATCCTCACGGCCGGCGCGATCGACAGCCACGTGCACCTGATCAGCCCGACCATCCTGGACACCGCGCTCGCGTCCGGCATCACCACGATCATCGGCGGCGGCACCGGGCCGGCCGAGGGCACCAAGGCCACCACGGTCACGCCGAACGCGTGGCACCTGGCCCGGATGCTGGAGTCCATCGACACCTGGCCGATCAACGTGCTGCTGCTCGGCAAGGGCAACACCATGTCCGCCGAGTCGATGTGGGAACAGCTGCGCGGCGGCGCCGGCGGCTTCAAGTTGCACGAGGACTGGGGCACGACACCGGCCGCCATCGACGCCTGCCTGCGTGTGGCCGACGCGTCCGGGGTGCAGGTGGCGATCCACACCGACACGCTGAACGAGGCCGGCTTCGTCGAGGAGACGCTGCGGGCGATCGCCGGGCGGTCCATCCACGCCTATCACACCGAAGGGGCGGGCGGCGGCCACGCGCCGGACATCATCACCGTCGCGTCCCACCCGAACGTGCTGCCGTCGTCGACCAACCCGACCCGGCCCTACACCCGGAACACCCTCAGCGAGCACCTCGACATGCTGATGGTCTGCCACCACCTGAACGCGGCCGTGCCGGAGGACCTGGCGTTCGCCGAGAGCCGGATCCGGCCGTCCACCATGGCCGCCGAGGACGTGCTGCACGACCTCGGCGCCATCTCGATGATCGGCTCCGACTCGCAGGCCATGGGACGGGTCGGTGAGGTGATCACCCGTACCTGGCAGACCGCGCACGTGATGAAGGCGCGCCGCGGCGCGGCGCCGGGCGACGGCGCCGCGGACAACAACCGCGCCAAGCGCTACGTCGCGAAATACACGATCTGCCCGGCGGTCGCGCACGGCATGGCCGAGCAGATCGGGTCGGTCGAGCCGGGCAAGCTCGCCGACCTGGTCCTCTGGGATCCGGCCTTCTTCGGGGTACGGCCGGCGCTCGTCCTCAAGGGCGGCATGATCGCGTACGCGCAGATGGGTGACGCCAACGCCTCGATCCCGACGCCGCAGCCGATGCTGCCGCGGCCGATGTTCGGGTCCTACGGGGTGGTGCCGGCGCAGACCTCGGTGGCGTTCGTCGCGCCGGCGGCCATCGACGCGCTGCTCAGCGATCGGATCGGGGTCAAGCGGGCGCTGGTCCCGGTGGGCGACACGCGGGCTGTCGGCAAAGCCGACATGCCGCTCAACGACGCGATGCCGCGCATCGAGGTCAAGGCCGACACCTTCGAGGTACGGATCGACGGCGAGGTCGTCGAGCCGGAGCCGGTGACCGAGCTGCCCATGGCCCAGCGCTACTTCCTGTTCTGACCATGCCACCCCACCGTCGCCGCAGCCCGTTGTGGGCGGCCTTCACCAGACCACCGGACGGGCGAGGCGGCGCGCGATGAGCCTGGCCACCCTGCTGCTGCTGGCCGACGGCCGGCTGCCGTCCGGCGGCCACGCGCACTCCGGCGGCCTCGAACCGCAGATCGCCGCCGGGCGGGTGCGCGACATCACCGGCCTGGACGGTTTCCTCCGCGGCCGCCTCGCCACCAACGGTCTGGTCGCCGCCGCCTTCAGCGCCGCGGCCTGCGCGAACGTGGCCCGCTCGACGGAACTCGACGCCGGCCTCGATGCGCGGACGCCGTCGCCGGCACTGCGGAAGGCGTCGCGGGCGCAGGGGCGTGCGCTGCTGCGGGCCGGGCGCGCGATGTGGCCGGTCGCCGACATCGGCCGCGAGCCGCACCAGCCGGTGGCATTGGGTGCCCTCGCGGCGGCTGCCGGGCTGTCGCCCGTCGAGGCCGCGGTTGCGGCGGCGCACGGCACCATCACCGGCTCGGCCAGTGCGGCGGTCCGGCTTCTCGGTCTCGATCCGTACGCGGTGCACGCGCTCCTGGCGCGGCTCGCCCCTGAATGTGACCGGACAGCGGCCGTGGCCGCGGGCCGGTCCGGCGACCCGGTCGACGAACTGCCGGCCGCGGGCGCTCCCCTGCTCGACATCGGCGCCGAGCATCACGCCACCTGGGAGGTGCGTCTCTTTGCATCCTGAATCGCAACCGCACGAACACGGCCCCGATGAGGTTCCGCACACCCACCCCGAGCCGGGCGTCGACCCGCACGACCCGTTGCACGCCGGGCCGCGGGCGCTGCGCGTCGGGATCGGCGGGCCGGTGGGGTCCGGCAAGACGGCGTTGGTCGCGGCGCTGTGCCGGGCGCTCGGTGAAGAGTTGCGGCTGGCCGTCGTGACCAATGACATCTACACCACTGAGGACGCCGACTTCCTGCTGCGCAACGGGGTGCTGCCGGCCGAGCGGATCCGGGCGGTGGAGACCGGCTGCTGTCCGCACACGGCCATTCGCGACGACATCTCGGCGAACCTGGACGCGGTCGAGGACCTGGAGGCGGCGCTGGGACCGCTGGACCTGGTGCTGGTGGAGAGCGGCGGGGACAACCTGACCGCGACCTTCAGCAAAGGGCTGATCGATCAGCAGATCTTCGTGGTGGACGTGGCCGGTGGCGACAAGGTGCCGCGCAAGGGCGGGCCGGGGGTGACCACCGCGGACCTGCTGGTGATCAACAAGACGGATCTGGCGCCGCTGGTCGGGGCGGACCTGTCGGTGATGGACCGGGACGCAACGGCACGGCGCGGCGAGCTGCCCACGGTGTTCCTGTCGCTGGCCGAGGACAGGTCGGCGACCCCGGTGGCGAACTGGATCCGCGGCCTGGTCGCGGCGCGGGTCACGCCCGCCGGCGCCTGAGCGATGCGGGCCCGAGCGCACATCGTCGCCGAGGCGGACGGGCGCGGCGGCACGCGACTGGCCGTGCTGCACGGCGAGTCGCCGTTGCTGCTGCGCCGCACCGGCCCGGTCCGGGACACCGGGGTGACCGTGCATCTGGTGGGTGGGGCGGCCGGGCCGCTGCGTGGTGACGAGCTGCGGCTGGACATCGAGGTGGGTCCGGGCGCCCGGCTGGAGATGCTCAGCGTGGCGGCGTCGCTGGCGCTGCCCGGACGGCCGGCGCCGGCCTCCCGGCTGACCGTCACCGCGTCGGTCGCGGCCGGCGGCACGCTGCGCTGGCTGCCGGAGCCACTGATCGCGGCGTCCGGTTGTGATCATGTCGCGGTCACCCGGGTCGCGGTCGAGGCGGGCGGGTCGCTGCTGTGGCGCGACGATCTGGTCTGCGGGCGGCACGGCGAGGAGCCCGGCGACGTGCGGGCGGACACGCTCATCCGATATGCCGGGACAACGCTGTACCGCCACGAGCTGGCGGTCGGTCCCCGCGCGCCGGGGTGGGACGGCGCCGCCGTCCTCGGCGGCGCCCGAGCCATCGGCACGCTCGTCGCCGCCGGCCCCGACCACCCGTCCAGCGTGCGGACTTCGGGCCCGCTGAGCGCCCCACGATCACACGCGACCGCTGCGCCATCCAGCGTGCCGACTTCAGGCGCGCACGGCGGCCTGAGTTCACACGCGACCGCTGCGCCACCCAGCGTGCCGACTTCAGGCGCGCACAGCGGCCCGAGTTCACACGCGACCGCTGCGCCACCCAGCGTGCCGACTTCAGGCGCGCACAGCGCCCCGAGCTCACACGCGACCGCCGCCGCGGGTGGGCGGGCCGCGGTCATGCCGCTGGCGGGGCCGGGGTGGCTGGCCACCGCGGTGGGCGACGACATCCGTGAGGTGCGCGCCGCCCTGGACCCGCTCTGCCGGCGGCCGCTCAGTCCGGTCCCGGCGTGAGCCCGTCCAGGACCCGGCGCAGGCCCCACAGATACTGCTCGGTGCCGACCCAGGTCGACATCACCTCGGCCGCGGCGGCGGTCCGCGGATAGGCCTCCGGCGGGACCCGCGTCATCGCCGCCCGCCGGGCGGCGATCCGGTCCGCCTCCGGCGCGAGGGCGCCGGCCTGCGGGACATCGGCTACCTCCAGCGCGATCGCGCCGAGCACATAGACCATGACCAGGTACGACGCGCGCGCCGCCCGCTCCGCCGGAAGCCCGGCCCGGGTCAGCACGTCGAGCAGGCGCTCGCCGAGGTGCAGCGCCTGCGGCCCGTTCATCGCCCCGCCGAGCAGCAGGGGCACCGCGCCGGGATGGGCGGTGAGCCGCCGGCGCAGGTCCACGGCGAGCGCCTCCAGGTCGGCACGCCAGTCGCCGCCGGCCGGCGCCGCCCGGTTCAGCTCGCCGAGAAGCCGCTCGACCAGCGCCTGCTCAATCGCCGCCTTGTCCGGGAAGTACGTGTAAACGGCATTCGGTGACACGCCCAGCTCCCCCGCGATGCGCCGGATCGAGGCCGCGTCCGGGCCGCCGGAGTCCATCAGCGTCAGGGCGGCGTCCAGCACGTCGCTCTCGCTGAGCGCACGTTTCGGGCCGGGACGCCGTCTCGGCTGGGTCATGCCAACTCCCTTGACTTATCTCTGCACACCGTACAGCATCAGCAGCGAACGGAACTCTGCACGCCGTACAGAAATGGGTTGAGATGAATCTGCAAAGAGTGACGGGCTGGCTCTTCGTGGCCGCGACCGCGGCCTTCACGGCCGCCGCCGGCGTGCTCTCGGCGACCTTCGACTGGCCGGACATCCTGCGCGAGCCGGCTCCCGTGGTGCTCGCCGCCGTCCACGGCGGCGGCGCCGGGCTGGTCGGGACCTGGTTCGCGGTCGCCTGGACCTATGGGCTGCTCGCGGTGCCGGTGCTGCTGCTGGCCGCGGCTCTGGGCCGCGGGCCGGACCCGGTGCTGCGGGCGGCCGCGGCGATCGGCGCGGCCTCGGCACTGCTCTCGCTGATCGGCTTCCTGCGCTGGGTGTTCGTCGTGCCCGCGCTGGCGTCGTCCTGGGCCGGCGGTGACGAGGTGACCCGAGCCGCGGTCGAGGCGGCCTGGACGGCGCAGCACCAGTTCGGCGGGGCGCTGCTGGGCGAACATCTGGGCCAGGTGCTCGCGGTGGTGTGGTCGGCGACGGTCGCCGTGGTCGCGCTCCGGTCCCCCGCCCTGCCCCGGTGGCTCGGCGGGACCGGGCTGGCCGCCTCGGCGCTCTACCTGCTCAACCAGGGTGACGTGCTGGCGACAGCGGCGCCCGGCTTCCCGGTGTGGGAGCCGGCCGGCCTGATCGGGAGCACGGCCTGGGGGCTCTGGATCGTCGCGCTGGGCGTGGTGCTGATCATGCGCGGAGGGCGGCCGGTGGCCGCCCTCCGTGAACCTCGGGCCACTCAGGCCGCGACCGCGATCGGCACTCCGTGACTGTCGGTCAGCGCGAGCCTGGTGTGCAGGCTCCCCTGCTGCGCGACCTTCGCGAAATACTCCGACCGCCGCCGTTGCAGGCACCCCTTGCGGGTCCGCGGACCGCCCGCCGCGACGGTGAGGAGTTCCGGCGCGAGCGAACTGTTCAGACCCTCCCGCAGCAGCCGGAGAGCCTCCGTCCGCAGCTGGGAGATCCGCGACTCGGTGACCCCGAGCCGTGCCGCCACCTCGCTGAGCGGCTGCTCCTGCAGGAACGACTCCTCCACGACCTGGCGCAGCCGCTCGGGCAGCGCCTGGACGGCCTGGTGCAGGTAACCCAGTCGTTCCCGCTTCAGCAGCAGATCCTCCGGCCCCTCGGACGTCTCCGGCACCATCTCCTCGGCCGCGCCGGTGGGGAAACCCTGGAGACTGAGCAGGGAAGCCTTCTGCACGTCGTCCTCGACGCTGGCCAGCTCGGAGACCCCGATCCCGAGCACCTCGGCCACCTCGGCGTCGCTCGGCGTCCGGCCGAGCGCGGCGATGAGCTCCTGCCGGGCCGCGGCCGCGCGCCGGGCACGGGCCCGGACGGACCGGCTGGCCCAGTCCTGGCCACGGAGCTCGTCCAGCAGAGCGCCGCGGATCCGCACCGCGGCGAAACGATGGAACGGGATGCCACGGGTCACGTCGAAAGAACGGGCGGCGCCGAGCAGGGCCGCGAACCCGGCTGACGAGAGGTCATCTGCGTGGACATGGCCGGGTACCCGGTTGAGCAATTCCCGGACCAGATGGCCAACCATCGGCATGTTTTCGCGGATCAGGTCCTCGATGTCGCGCGCCGAGGGCGCGTCGTGGGCGGTGCCGATGGTGGCGGGGAGTTCGGTCGTGGTGGTCACGTAGTCCTCCTCGCTCATACGAACCGGCTGGTGAAACCGGCTGACGAGAAGAACAGTGGCCGCCGTAGGGTGCAGCGGAGCCCGAACTCGGTTGCTTTTGTGGAGTTTTTTCACGAAAAGCCTCAGGCCCATAGGGACCAGTGCGGACCCCGGGCAGCCCGGCCACCGGGGCCGGGCCGAGGCGGTCAGTGCAGGACCGGCGTCCGCGGCGCCAGGACCTCGGCCAGCTCAGTGTGCACCCAGGCCATCCGCCGCACGGCGGCATCCGGGTGGTCGCCGAACTCGGTGGCGACGCCGGCCGCGCACCCGTCGCTGCCGTGATGCAGGATCATCGTGGTGATCGCCTGCTCCACCGACTCGCGGGTGGGACACTCAGACGGCTGTAAGCACGAGACGAAGAGTGCCTCGGCAGCCAGATCCCTGATTGTGCTGATCATGTCGAACTCCCCGATGTCGACGACCTGCTGATAGTTGTCGTGAGATCTCACCGACGGCGATCGGCGTGTGGGTCCTCGCCCATCATCCTCGTGGGCGGCGCACCAGCCAGCAGCCACGCCGGGCGAACGCGTGCAGCGCGGGCGCCTGTCGGTCTCAACCTCACCGTAACGCGGCGATCGGTGGTCCGGCCTGTGGTTTTCACCGGTCTCCGACCCGATCGCCGCGTTGTGCCCATGAACCTTTTTTAAACCTGCTATCCGGCAAATTTCGGCCGGCTCACTCCTCGGTCGTCGTGCAGTCCGCCGGATCGCAGCCGTCCACCGACTGGCCCGGCTCCGGGGGCGCCGAGATGGTGGTCTTGCTCGGCTCCGGGTCCGGCTCGGGGTTGCGCGACGGGCCCTGCGAGTCCGGCGGGGGTGGCGGCGGCGGCACCTGCGACGTCGCGCTCTTCGACGGCGACGGCGAGGTGGCCGGGCTGGTGCTGGTGCCGGGCGCCGGGCGGCTCGGCGGGCGGGGGTTCGACGGCTTGCTGGGCGACCGGCTGGGCCGGATCACCACGTCGCCGCTGGGCCCGATCGAGACGTCCGACGACGGGGTGTCGCCGGCGTCGCCGAGTCGCACCTGACCGTCGGAGAGGTGCTCGACCGGCCGGGACGGCTCACCGGGCTCGCTCGACACATAGGTCTCGCAGGTCTCGCCGTTGAGCTTGAAGACCATCGGCGCCGCGTTGCTCTCCCGATAGCGGCCGGTGATCTGCATGGTGGTGGTCTGCTGCGAGTCCAGCGAGGCCGCCGAGGTCACCTTGACCGCCCGGTCGTGCTGGTCGAGGGCGACCTTGCCGTTGCCGGAGACGACCTGGTCGCCGGGGAGCAGGAACCACAGGTCCCAGTCCTCGACCGCCCTGTCGGCCCGGTTGGCGAGCGTCACCTGGGCCTTGAACCGCCCGTTCGCGTCGGACCAGACCGCGTAGCTGACCACGCACTCGCCGGCCGGCGGGACGACGCTGGGCTGCGGCACGGTCACCGCCTTGGCCGCCTTGTCGTCCGAGGGCTGCCCGATCGCGGTCCACCCCCAGGTGAGGCCGCTGAGCAGGGCGACCGTGCCGGCCACCACGACGACGCGCCGGATCCGCACCTGGGTGCGGCTGGCGCCCGGCGGCGGGCCGGGGGGTGACCCGGCGGACGGGTTGCCCGCACCGGGCCGCAAAGGCGGGTACGCGGCCGCTACGGAAGCCGGCAGCTGCTCATGCTTGCCCGCCTCGCCCGCAGCCGCCGCGGGCTCCGTGGCAGCCGCTGAGGCGGCCGGAACACCGGCGTCCGGATCGGTCGGGCCCTCCGAGCTCACCGTGCCGAGCTCGGCGGCCGCCGGGCCGAACCCCGTGTAGGGATAACCCGAGGGCAGGATGAACGTGTCCTCGCCGTCCTCCCAGTCGGCGTCGAAGCCGGAGGTGATCAGCGGGGCCGAGGCCGAGACACCGGCCAGCACGTGCGCCATCTCGGCGCTGGACGGCCGGTCCGACGGGCGTTTCTCCAGGCAGCGGCCGATCAGCGCGTCCACCGCGGGCGGCAGCCCCTCGACCGGCGGCAGCGGGTCGGGCTCGGTGTACTGATGGGCGCGCAGCAGCGCGGTGGTGGTGCCCACGTCCCACGGCAGCTGGCCGATCAGCATCCGGTAGACCAGCAGGCCCACCGCGTAGACGTCGGTGGCCGGGCTGACCTGGCCGCCCTCCAGCCGCTCCGGCGCCAGATAGGCCGGGGTGCCGAGCAGCTGGCCGTCGTCGTCGGTGTCGTTCTCCCCGATCAGCGCGGAGATGCCGAAGTCGACGACCTTGGCGCCGGCCGGGGTGAGCATGACGTTGGCCGGGGTGACGTCGCGGTGCACGATGCCCCGCGCGTGCGCCGCGGCGAGCGCGGCCGCGACCTCGGCGCTGATCCGCACGGCGGTGGGCCACGGCAGCACCCGGACCCGGGCCAGCACCGCGGCCAGCGACTCGCCGTCGACCAGCTCCATCACGACATAGGGCACCGGCTCACCGTCGACGGTGGTCGCCTCGCCGTAGTCGTAGACGTTGGTGATGTGCGGGTGGGTGAGCCGCGCCGCGGCCTGCGCCTCCGCACGAAGTCTGCGCCGGAAGGAAGGATCGGCACTCGTCGAGGGCGGCAGGACCTTCACGGCGACCTGGCGCCCCAGCACCTCGTCGAACCCTCGCCAAACCACTGACATCCCGCCGGCGCCGAGACGCTCGACCAGTCTGTACCGACCAGCGAGCAGTCCCGAACCGGGCAGGTCCGTCGTGCTCATGTGCCCCCACATGCGCGCTTCGAGGAAAACGCCGGGCTGCACCGCCATGCCGCTCGACGCCGGGCGAGTCGGGCCCACCACCGGACCCCGAGCATCCCCCATCGACGGCGAGGATGTTAGTCCCTATCGGTCACCAGTTCGACCCGGGAGAGCGGGATCTACCAGGGACTAGTTACGGTCAGTGGGGATTTGTAACGTGCCCCTGCGGCGTACCTCACCGTGGCGGGAAGGGCTTTCCGACACAGCTCGCACACAGAGCGCCACGACAGCGTGGGGGGATGGCCCGATTCGTCGGAACTTGCGCCTTCAACCTTGCGGGGGTCCCTCCTCCGGCCCAGTTCACGATCGGTCAACAACTCGCTACTGAGCGAGATCAAGAGTGTCCATGATCTGTCAATGTCAGTTCGCCCGGGCGCATCCGGCGACGGCGTGAGCCGGGAGCCGGCTCCCGCGGCAGCGCGGTGGCGGGCACGATCGGCGCCCCGCCGGCCGGCACCGCGCCCAGCTCGGCCAGCAGAGCCCGCATCGGCGCCCACTTCTCGTAGATCACCAGCAGCACGTCGCCCGGACCGGCGAGCCGCAGGGCCCGGGTGACCGCGTCCCGGTAGCCGTCCGCGCGGACCGCGCTCAGCTGCGGCCGCCGGGCCCGCATCTCCCGCTCGACCAGCGCCGAGACCTCGCCCGGCGCCCGGCCTCGCGGATCGCAGTCCTCGTAGAGCACCGCGCGGGTCACCCCGTCGGCGACCACCTGGGCCGAGGCGGCCAGCAGATCGTCACGCCGGTCCCCCGGCAACGTGACCGCCGCTACGCAGCGTTCGGCGCCCCAGAGCCGGTGAAGAGTACGCAGAGTAGCCGCGAGAGCCGCCGGGTTGTGGGCGTAATCGAGATAAATCGAGACCTCCCCGTGACGGAACAGGGTGCCCCGCCCCGGGTTCTCGGTGGCCGGGTCGAACTCGGCGAGCCGGTCCACCAGCGTCTCGGGCCGGGCTCCGAGGGCACGGGCGGCCGCGATCGCCGCGAGGGTGTTCGCCGCCACGTGCAGGGCGGCGCCGCCGTACGCGCCGGGCACCTCGGCCAGCCGCACCAGCGGGGTGCGCCGCGCCCCGGTCGCCTGGACCAGCCAGCCGTCGTGCAGCACGTACGCCGTGGCCCCGCGCGCCAGATGCTCGGTGATCACCGGGTGGCCGGCGTCCAGGCCGAACCAGACGATGCGCTTGCGGTCGGCCCGGACCCGGGGCCGGTCGGCGAGGCTGCGCACCCAGGGGTCGTCGGCGTTGAGGACCAGCGTCCCGCCGTCCCGGACCCGCTCGGCGACCACGGCCTTGACGTGCGCCAGGTCCTCGATCGAGTCGAGGCCGTCCTGGCCGAGGTGGTCCGCCGTGATGTTGGTGACCACCCCGACGTCGGACCAGTCGTAGCCCAGTCCGCGGCGCACCAGCCCGCCGCGCGCGGTCTCCAGCACGGCCACCTCCACCTGCGGGTCGCCGAGCACCATCTGCGCCGAGCGGGGCCCGGTCGCGTCGGACACGTGCACGGTACGGCCGTCGATGGTGACGCCGTCGGTGCTGGTCGCGCCGACCCGGGTGCCGCTGCCGCCGAGCAGATGAGCGGTGAGCCGGGTGACCGTGGTCTTGCCGTTGGTCCCGGTGACCGCCACGGTGGGGATCCGCCCGTCCGAGCCGGCCGGGAACATCGCCCGCACGATCGCGTCGCCGACGTCCCGGGGCCGGCCGTGCACCGGGGCGAGGTGCATCCGCAGCCCGGGCACCGCGTTCACCTCGATCACCCCGGCCGTGACCTCGTCCGGCTCACCGGCCGGCGGCACCGGCGCGGCGATGTCCGGCAGCCGCAGGTCGATGCCGGCGATGTCCAGGCCGACCAGCGCGGCGACCCGCTGGCAGAGCCGGGTCACGTCGGGATGGACCTGGTCGGTGACGTCCCGGCTGGTGCCGCCGGTGGAGAGGTTGGCGTTCTGGCGCAGCCACACGATCGCGCCGGCCGCGGGCACGCTCTGCGCGGTGAGCCCGCGGGCGCTCAGCAGCCGCTCGTCCAGCTCGATCCGGGTGAGCATCCGGGAGTGGCCGGGGCCCCGGCGCGGGTCCGCGTTGACCTGGTCGACGAGTTCCCGGACGGTGGACCGGCCGTCGCCGGTCACGTGCGCGGCGATCCGCTCGGCGGCGGCCACCACCTCGCCGGCGACCACGAGGATCCGGTAGTCGCGGCCGCCGAGCTGCCGTTCGACCACCACGTCGCCGCCCGCCTCGGTGCAGGCCCGCTCCACGTCGGCCGGGGTGTTCAGGTTCAGCGCCACGTGGCGGCCGTGGTGGCCGTGCCGGGGTTTCACCACCACCGGGGCGCCGAGGGCGGCCAGCAGGCGTACCGCCTCGCCGGGGCCGCGCGCCGCGCCGCCGGGTGCGACCGGGATGCCCGCCTCGCCGAGCAGGCGGCGGGTGACGTGCTTGTCGCCGGCGATGTCGACGCCGACGCCGCTGGTGCGGTCGGTCATCGCGGCCCAGGCCAGCCGCCGCCGGACGCCCCAGCCGAGCCGGACCAGGCTGAGGTCGTCGAAACGTTCCACCGGGATGCCGCGGCGGCGGGCGGCCGCGATGATCGACCGGGTGCTGGGCCCGGTGGCCTCGCGCTCGGCGAGCGCCGCCAGGCCGGAGAGCCGCTCGCCCAGCGCGCCGGCGGACGGGCCGGTGGTGCCCGCGTGCACCTCGAGGACCAGGCTGATCGCGGTCTCCAGCAGCTCGCCCGGTACGCCGGACTCCGGCGACTCGTCCACCGGGCACTCGATGATCACGTCGTACACGCCGGGCTCGCCGGCCGAGACGGTCCGGCCGAAGCTGACGTCCCGGCCGATCAGCTGGGAGAGCTCCAGGCAGACGTGCTCGGTGACGTGCCCGAAATAGGTCCCGTTGCGCAGCCGGCTGACGAACCCGCCCGGCGCGCCGGCCGCGCAGTGGTGCTCGGCGAGCCCCGGCAGCGCCCGCAGCAGACGCTCGGTGAAGCCCGTGACGTCGCAGGTCTCCTGCCCGGTCAGCTCCTCCAGGCGCAGCCGGGCGACCACCGCCGGGCGGGACAGGTAGACGTTGGGGCCACGCAGGCGGCGCAGCGTTTCGATCTTCATGCGGCTCGTCCCCGTTCTGCGGCCGGTTGACGGCCCGTGAGATGGAAGGTGTATCCGGCCGGCAGCACGTGGACGCGCGCCCCGGTCAGCGCGATCGGCCCGGCCGGCGGCACGTCGATGTCGGTGGCGCATCCGGCGTCGACGACGGTGACCGCGCCGCTGCCCAGCACCTCGAACCGGTCGCCGTCGGTGAGGATCGCGGTGTCCTCGTCGATCCCGACGCCCAGCTCGTGCGGATAGCGGGCGACCGCGCTGAGCAGGCGGTTCAGCCGGCCACGCTCGGCGAAGTGCTGGTCGATCAGCACACAGGGCAGGAATTCCAGGCCCGGTTCGGTGGTGACGCACCGCGCGGCCACTCCGGTGCCCTCGCCGCCGGTGATCATGGTGCCGGACATCATGGCGGCGCCCGCACTGGTGCCGCCGAGCAGCACCGTCCCGCTTTCGACGAGGGTGTGCAGCAGGGTGTCGACCCGGGTTCCGCCGATCACCCGGGTGATGCGCTCCTGGTCTCCCCCGGTGAAGAAGACGCCGGTGGCGGCACGCAGTTCCGCTTCGGCCTCGGGCGCGTTCGCCTCGGTCCGGCTGGAGAGACGCAGCGCGTGCACCGTGCCGGCGCCGAGGGCGGAGAACTTCTCGACGTACGCGGCCTCGGCGGTCTCCGGCGACTCGCTGGCCGTCGCGATCACCACGATCCGGGCCGCGGCGGCGCCGGCCAACTCGACGAACCGCAGGAGCAGGGCCGGCCCGGCGGCCCCGCCCATGATCAGTAGCCGGCCCTCCATCGTTCCTCCTCGTGGAACCCGAACGGGCTACTCCTGAGGATATTCGGAACAAAACCGAAACATCTGGCTAATCGGAGTTGTCGGGCAGCAGGTGGGTGACCGTCGGCGGGCCCTCGGCGAGGGCGACCAGCTTCTCCTCGGCCCGCTCGTCCTCGCCGGTCAGCCGTCCCTCGTGCTGGCGCAGGTGCTCCTCCCAGGTCGGCACCAGGTAGACCTCGACGAAGACCGCCGGGTCGGCGCCGTCCCGGAACAGTCCCCACTGGGTCGCCCCGGTGCGCTGCCGCGACCAGCGCAGCTCGTGCATCCCGGCGGCGAAGACCTCGGCGTTCTCCGCGGGCACCCGGTAGCGGGCGGAGACCAGGATCGGGCCGTCGTCGAGGTGCGGCTGGAGCATCAGGTGCGGTTCGGCCCAGAAGACGGCCGGGCTCTGGTCCCGCTCCTCGTGGGTGTGGACGGGCAGCAGCCGTACGCTCAAGGCGCCCGCCAGCATCACCGCCGCGGCGGTGCCGAAGGTCTCGGTGAGGCCGAAGGCCTCGGCGACCTGACCCCACAGCAGCGCGCCGACCGCCTGCCCGCCGGCGAAGAAGAGCTGATAGATGGCGAGCGCCCGGGCCCGCACCCAGTTCGGCAGCAGCAGCTGCAGCGCCGCGTTCATCCGCGAGACCAGCATCATCCAGGCCAGTCCCGCCCCGACGAGCACGGACGTGACCGCGACCGGGTGCGGCACCAACGCGATCACCAGCAGCGCCGCGCCGTAGACCAGACCGGTCCCGGCGATCATCTGATCGGTGCTGAACAGGACCCGGGCCCGGGGCATCAGCAGCGCGCCGATGATCGCGCCCACACCGAGCGCGGCCAGCAGCACGCCGTAACCGCTGGCGCCGAGGCCGAGCTCCTCGCGGGCGATCACCGGCAGCAGGCCCCAGATCGCGCTGCCGGGCAGCACGAACAGCAGCACCCGGCCCAGGATCCGGCGGATCACCGGGGAGTAGCGGACAAACCGGCCGCCGGCACGCAGCGCCGATCCGAAGTGCTCAGGGTGAGCGGTGGGGGTGCGCGGCGGCCGCCGCCACAGCAGCAGGACCAGCGCGAACACCGCGAAGGAGAGCGCGTTGAGCGCGAACACCGCAGCCGGGCCCGCGTGCGCCACCAGCAGCCCGCCCACGGCCGGCCCGGCCGAACGCGCCAGGTTGGTATTCACCGCGCCGAGCGCGGAGGCGGCGGGCAGCTCGTCGTGCGGCACCACCTCGGGAATCAGCGCCTGCCAGGACGGCAGCGTCAGCGCCTGCCCGGCGCCCAGCAGGAAGGTGAAGACCAGCAACAGCGCGGGCGGCATCCGGTCCAGCGCGGTCAGCGCGGCCAGGGCCGCGCCCACACCGAAGAGCCCGATCTGTACGCCGAGCAGCAGCCGCCTGCGGTCGAGGGTGTCCGCCAGCGCCCCGGACGGCAGGGCGAACAGCAGCACCGGGAGCGTGGTGACGGCCTGCACCAGGCTGACCCAGGTCGCCGCGTTCGGCTCGTGCACCACCTGCCACTGGGCGCCGACGGTCTGCATCCACGTGCCGACGTTGCCGGCCAGCACGGCCAGCCAGAGCATCCGGAACACCGGCCGGCGCAGCGGCGCCCAGGAGTCGATCACCGCCTCCTGGTACCCGGGCCGGGCCGGGGCGCCACGGCCCGTTTGTCGGTGATCGTGTGCCCCTGCGCACAGTGCATCTCGACCCGCACCTCGGCGTCGCAGTCGCGGTGGGCGTACTCGATCGGCGGGCCCTCGGGATCGGCGAGGTACCGGTTGCCCCACTCGGCGACAGCGATCAGCACCGGATAGAGGTCGAAGCCCTTCTCGGTGAGCCGGTACTCGTGGCGCACCCGGGCGCCGGGCTCCTGGTAGGGCTGGCGGCGCAGCACCCCGTGCTCGACCAGCGCGGCCAGCCGGTTGGTCAGCACCTGGCGCGGGATGCCGGTCCGCACCCGCATGTCGTCGAAGCGCCGGATCCCGCTGAACACCTCGCGCAGGACCACGATCGTCCACTTCTCCCCGAGGATCGCCATCGCCCGGCTGATCGTGCAGTTGTCGACGGACCAGTTCAGGGCGTCCGGGGGTGTGACGTTTCCGACCATGCCGTGAAGGCTAGGTCTCGTTGACAGACGCAGCAAGCCCGTGACAGCCTGCGTCCATGACGCAGACTCAGGATGCTCCCGCTCCGGCCCGCACCCGCACCTTCAGCTGGAGCGACCCGACCGAGCACGCCGCGCTGCTCGGCCGGCGCAGCGGTCTGGAGCTGCTGCAGGCGATGTCCACCGGCGAGCTGCCGCCGCCGCCGATCATGCACCTGATCGGCGCGGCCGGCATGCGGGCCGAGGAGGGCAGCGTCACCCTCGAGCTGGAGCCGCAGGAGTTCCACTACAACCCGCTCGGCACCGTGCACGGCGGCGTGATCTCCACGCTGCTCGACACGGCCGCCGCCTGCTCGGTGCACAGCACCCTGCCGGCCGGCGTCGGTTACACCAGCATGGACCTCAACGTGAAGTTCCTGCGCGCGGTCACCGTCGCGTCCGGACGGCTCACCTGCACCGGCGCGGTCCTGCAGCGCGGGCGACGCACCGCCCTGGCCGAGGCCCGCCTCACCGACGCCGCCGGCCGCCTGCTCGCCCACGCCACGTCCAGCTGCCTCATTTTCGAGCTTCCCTGACCTTGCGGGCCTCGCGCTTCTCCTCGAAGCGGGCGGCCTGCGTCTCCAGGTCGGTCATGTGCGCGTCCAGCTCCTCGCGGGCCCGCTCCCCCTCGGGGCCGAGGTCGGTGCGGTCCCAGACGTTCCACTGCCGCAGCACCGGCGCCAGCACCTCGTCGCGGTGCTGGCGCAAGTCGTAGATCCCGGCCAGGGCGATCGACAGCGCCTTGCGCCCGAAGCCCTCGATGGTGGCGCCGGGCATCTGGAAACCGGCCGCGACGTCGGTGACCGCACGCATCGCCTCGTTCGGCGCCAGGTCGAAGGCCGCGGCGAGCAGGTTGCGGTAGAAGACCATGTGCAGGTTCTCGTCGGCGGCCACCCGGGCGAGCAGCTGCTCGGCGATCGGGTCGCCGGTGGCCTTGCCGGTGTTGCGGTGCGAGATGCGGGTGGCGAGTTCCTGAAAGGCCACGTACGCCACCGAGTGCAGGACCTCGTCGGAGTGGGCGTTGGTGTAACCGGACTCCATGTGGGTCATCCGGGCCCGCTCCAGCGCCACCGGGTCGACGCCCCGGGTCACGGTCAGGTAGTCACGGATGGCGATGCCGTGCCGGCCCTCCTCGGCGGTCCAGCGGTGCACCCAGGTGCCCCACGCCCCGTCCCGGCCGAAGAGCGTCGCGATCTCGTGGTGGTACGACGGCAGATTGTCCTCGGTGAGCAGATTGACGATAAGCGCGGTCCGTGCCACATCCGGCAGGTCCGAGTCGTCCGGACGCCACGGCTCACCGTCCAGGACGCCGTCGAAGGTACGCCCGGAGCTCCACGGCACGTACTCGTGCGGGAACCACTCCTTGGCCAGCAAAAGGTGCCGGTCGAGGTTGGTGGCCACGACCGGTTCCAGTTCGATCAGCAGCGTGGTCTGGTCCAGCGGCATGCCGTCAAGGTAACCGCTGGACCACGATCACGCGGCGTCAGTTCGCCGATACCACCGGATACAGATCGGCGGCCGGCGGCGCCCACTCCGCGGCGGAGGCCTCCACCTGCTCCCCGGAGCGGATGTCCTTCACCGTGTCCGGCTCGCCGGGGAACCAGACATAGGGAATCCCGCGCCGGTCGGCGAACTGGATCTGCTTGCCGAACTTCGCCGCGGTCGGCGCCACCTCGGTGGGGATGCCCCGCCGGCGCAGCGCGGACGCGATCCGCTCGCAGTCGGCCCGCTTCTCCTCGGTGGGCACGGCCACCACGACACAGGTCGGCACCGACCGGGAGACGCCCAGCGCGTCCTGCCCGAAGAGGATGCCGAGCAGCCGCGAGACACCGATCGAGATGCCCACGCCCGGGAAGCGGGTGTTGCCGACCGAGGCGAGCGTCTCGTAACGGCCGCCGGAGCAGACCGAGCCGAACCGCTCGTAGCCGCGCAGCTGGGTCTCGTAGACCGTGCCGGTGTAGTAGTCCAGCCCGCGCGCGATCTTCAGCTCGGCGCGCACCAGGCCGGGCGCGTGCTCCTCGGCGGTCTCGACGACCTGGAGCAGCTCCGCCAGGCCCTCGTCGAGCAGCGGATCGGTCACGCCGAGCGCGCGCACCCGGTCCACCACCGAGGCGTCGGAGCCGGAGATCTCGGCCAGTCTCAGGCACGCCGTGGCCTGCGCGTCGGTGGCGCCCACGGTCTCCGCCAGCAGAGCCGTCACCTTGTCCGGGCCGATCTTGTCGAGCTTGTCGACCGTACGCAAAACCTGGGCCGTGTCGGAGAGGCCCAGGCCGCGGTAGAAGCCCTCGCAGACCTTGCGGTTGTTGACCTGGATGACCGCCGGCGGGATCGGCAGCGACCGGAACACGTCACCGATCACCAGCGGCATCTCGGTGTCGAAGTGGAACGGCAGGGTGTCCCGGTTGACCACGTCGATGTCGGCCTGCAGGAACTCGCGGTAACGGCCCTCCTGCGGCCGCTCACCGCGCCACACCTTCTGGATCTGGTAGCGGCGGAACGGGAACTGCAGCTTGCCGTGGTTCTCCACGACGAACCGTGCGAACGGGACGGTCAGGTCGAAGTGCAGGCCGAGCTGGTCCTCCCGCTTGGACAGGTCGTCCTCCTGCAGCCGGCGCAGCAGGTAGACCTCCTTGGAGGTCTCCCCTTTCGACAGCAGGGTCTCGACCGGCTCGACGGCGCGGGTCTCCAGCGGGGCGAACCCGTAGAGCTCGAAGGTGGATCGGATCTTGTCGAGCACGAACTGCTCGATCATGCGCTGCGGCGGCAGCCATTCAGGGAAACCGGAAATGGGCACTATCTCTCCAGAGTCAGAAACCGCGGCCGGGCGCGGCGATCAGCTCCCGCAGGTACGGGTTGGACGCGCGCTCACGGCCGATGGTGGTGGCCGGTCCGTGGCCGGGCAGCACGACGGTCTCGTCGGCCAGCGGCAGGATCTTGTCCCGCAGGCTGGTCATCATCGTCGCCGTGTCGCCGCCCGGCAGGTCGGTGCGCCCGATGGACCCCGCGAAGAGCACGTCACCGGAGAAACAGACGTCCTCCGACGATGCGCCCGGCAGGCGGAACAGCACCGACCCGCCGGTATGGCCTGGCGCGTGGTCGACCGTCACCTCGAGGCCGGCGATCGACAGCACCGCGCCGTCGGTCAGCTCGGCCACGTCGTCCGGCTCGGAGTACTGCAACCGGCCGCCGAAGAGCTGGGTGAGGTCGGCGCTGAGCCCCTTGGCCGGATCGGCGAGCATCTCCCGATCCGCCGGGTGCACGTAGGCCGTGATGCCGCGCGCGCCGCAGACCGGCGCGACGGAGAAGGTGTGATCCAGGTGGCCGTGGGTGAGCAGCACCGCGGCCGGTGAGAGGCGGTGTTCCGCCAGCACCTCGTCGAGTTGGTCGAGCACACCGATGCCGGGATCGACGATCAGGCACTGCTCGCCCGGACCGGCGGCCACCACATAGCAGTTGGTGCCGAAGGCCTCGGCCGGAAAGCCGGTGACGAGCACGGTGACGACCTCTCTTCAGATGGGTCCGAATCGTAACGAGCCTAGCCGGACCTCCGCACACCACTTTCTCAGGAGGTACCCGTACACTCTTGCGGGCGTGTGGCGTGCCGCACCCCTTGACAGGCACAGGCGTTCCTTTTGATTCAGGTAGGGAAGGACAGCGTTCGGTGGCTTCCAGCAGGGACCGGCAGCGCAAGCTCGCGCGGGCGAAATTCGATCGGCAGTTGGCCCGCCGTGCCGAGCGTGAGCGCCGTCGTCGCCGGATCTGGGCCGGTGTCGGCACCGCGACCGCGCTGGTGCTGGTGATCGCCGGTGGCGCCTGGATCGGCGGCGCCTTCGACAGCGACGAGCCCACCGAGACCACGGCGGGTGACGTCTGTCTCTGGACCCCGCAGAACGCGACGGCCAACACCGACCTCAAGGAGGTCGGCACACCGCCCACCAAGGACCTGCCGGAGACCGGCACGGAGACCATGACGGTCACCACCAACCGGGGCGCGCCGATCGTCGCCAGCCTCGACGTCGCCAGCGCCCCGTGCGCCGCGGCGAGCTTCACCTACCTGGCGGGCAAGGCGTTCTTCGACAACACCGACTGCCACGAGATCACCGCCGAGGGCGCGCTGCGCTGCGGTGACCCGAGCGGCACCGGCAACGGCGGCCCGACCTACAGCTTCTACGACGAGAACGTGCCGGCGGCCCCGGCGCCCGCACCGAGCGCGAGCGCCGCCCCGGCCGACACCGTCCTCTACCCGGCGGGCACGGTCGCGATGATCGGCAACCCGCCCGGGTCGAACAGCAGCCAGTTCCTCCTCTTCTTCAAGGACTTCAAGCCGGCCGAGCCGAAGTACTCGATCGTCGGCCAGGTCACCAGCGGCCTCGAGACGCTGACCGCGATCTCCAAGATCCCGACGGTGGAGAACAGCGCGGGCGACAAGGTCAAGCCCAAGGAGAAGATCACCATCCAGTCCCTGACCGTCGGTGCGGCCGCCTCCGCGGCCCCGTCGGCCAGCGCCCAGTCGTGAGTTATGTGATGGACGAAGACAGCAGCAGGGAGAACACCGTGTCGTCGATCAAGGACCGGCAGCGCGCGGCGGCGCGGGCCCGGCTCGAGAAGGAGATGGCCGAGCGCTCGGCGGCCGCGCGCAAGCGCCGCCGTCAGCAGGCGATCATCGGCTCCGCACTCGCGGTGGTCGTCATCGCCGGCGCGGCCTTCTGGGTCGTCACCATGATGCGCGAGGACGACAAGACGAGCACCGGCGCGCAGGCCGGCACCGTCAGCTGCACCTGGACCCCATCCGACGAGGCGACCGGTGGCAAGGTCAAGGACGTCGGCCTCCCGCCGACCACGGTGCCCAACGTCGGCACCAGCACCCTGACCTTCGACACCAACCTCGGCGCCATCGAGGCGAGCATCGACCTGTCCAAGGCCCCGTGCACCGGCGCCAGCTACAAGCACCTGGCCGAGAAGAAGTTCCTCGACAACACCAAGTGCCACCGGCTGGTCAACGAGGCGTCGTTCAAGGTCCTGCAGTGCGGTGACCCGTTCGCCACCGGCAAGGGCTACCGCGAGAGCGACGGCACCGGCGGCCCGAGCTACACGATGGTCGAGGAGAACCTGCCGACCGACACCGCGAAGCCGTACCCCGCGGGCTCCATCGCGATGGCCAACACCGGCCAGCCCGGCAGCACCGGCAGCCAGTTCTTCATCGTCGCCGAGGACACCCAGCTCCCGCCGAACTACACGCTGCTCGGCAAGATCACCAAGGGCCTCGACGTGGTCCAGACCGTGGTCAAGGCCGGCGACGACGGCGCCTTCAAGGCGTCCGCCGGCGGCGGTCACCCCAAGAAGGAACTGCTGATCAAGACCATGACGGTCGTCTAGGCAGGCGAGCAAGCAGAAAAGGGCGGCCCCGGCAGGGGTCGCCCTTTTTTCCTGCATTCGTACGACACAGCCGCGGCCATCTGCCCGCTCACGGCCGCAGCGCGACCGCCGGGCTGATGCCCGGGGTCGCGCTTCAGGCGCCCGAGGTGACCCGGTAGGCGTCGAACACCCCGTCCACCTTCCGCACCGCGGCGACCAGGTGGCCCAGGTGCTTCGGGTCGGCCATCTCGAAGGTGAACCGGCTGACCGCCACCCGGTCGCGCGTCGTGGTGACCGTCGCGGACAGGATGTTCACCCGCTCCTCGGAGAGCACCCGGGTGACGTCGGCGAGCAGCTTGTGCCGGTCGAGCGCCTCCACCTGGATGGCCACCAGGAACGTGGACGCCGACGTCGGCTTCCAGCTGACCTCGACCACCCGTTCACTCTGCTCCCGCAGGTCCTGGGCGTTGGCGCAGTCCTCCCGGTGCACGCTCACGCCGCCGGAGCGGGTGACGAAGCCGAAGACCGCGTCGCCCGGCACCGGGGTGCAGCAGCGGGCCAGTTTCACCCAGACGTCCGAGACGCCCTTGACCACCACACCCGGGTCCTGCGCGGTGCTGCGGTTGCGCGGCGGCCGGGTCGCGACGGCGGTCTCGGCGATGTCCTCGACCGCGCCCTCCTCGCCGCCGAAGCCGGCGACGAGTTTCGACACCACGGACTGCGCGGAGACCGCGTTCTCCCCCACCGCCGCGTAGAGCGAGGCCACGTCGGCCAGGTGCAGGTCGCGGGCGATGGTCGTCAGGTTCTCGCCGGTCAGCATGCGCTGCAACGGCAGGCCCTGCTTGCGCATCGCCTTGACGATCGCGTCCTTGCCGACCTCGATCGCTTCCTCGCGGCGCTCCTTGTTGAAGAACTGCCGGATCTTCGTCCGCGCCCGGGGGCTCTTCACGAAGCCGAGCCAGTCCTGCGTCGGGCCGGCCGTGTTCGACTTCGACGTGAAGATCTCGATCACGTCGCCGTTGGAGAGCGTCGACTCCAGCGGCACCAGCTTGCCGTTGACCCGCGCGCCGATGCACTTGTGCCCGACCTCGGTGTGCACCGCGTAGGCGAAGTCGACCGGGGTCGAGCCGGTGGGCAACGGGATGACGTCGCCCTTCGGCGTGAAGACGTAGACCTCCTGGCTGGAGAGGTCGAACCGCAGCGCGTCCAGGAACTCGGATGGGTCGCTCGCCTCGCGCTGCCAGTCGAGCAGCTGCCGCAGCCAGGTCATCTCGTCGATGTGCGCCGGCGGGCCGACGATCGTCGCGCCCTTCTGCTCCTTGTACTTCCAGTGCGCGGCGATGCCGAACTCGGCGGTGCGGTGCATCGCGAAGGTCCGGATCTGCATCTCGACCGGCTTGCCGGTCGGGCCGATGACCGTCGTGTGCAACGACTGGTACATGTTGAATTTCGGCATCGCGATGTAGTCCTTGAACCGGCCCGGCACCGGCTGCCAGTTCGCGTGGATGACGCCCAGCGCGGCATAGCAGTCGCGGACCGTGTCGACCAGGATGCGGACGCCGACCAGGTCGTAGATGTCGTTGAAGTCGCGGCCCCGCACGATCATCTTCTGATAGATCGAGTAGAGGTGCTTGGGCCGGCCGGTCACCTCGGCCTTGATCTTCGCCGACTTGAGATCGAGCTGGACCCGGTTGGTCACCTGGCGCAGCAGCGCCTCACGCTGCGGCTGGTGCTCACCGATCAGGCGGTTGATCTCCTCGAACCGCTTGGGGAAGAGCGTGCCGAAGGCCAGATCCTCCAGCTCCCACTTGATCGTGTTCATACCGAGCCGGTGGGCCAGCGGGGCCAGGATCTCCAGCGTCTCCTTGGCCTTCTGCTCCTGCTTGGCGCGGGGCAGGAAGGTCAGGGTGCGCATGTTGTGCAGCCGGTCGGCCAGCTTGATCACCAGGACCCGGGGGTCCTTGGCCATCGCCACGACCATCTTGCGGATCGTCTCGGCCTTGGCCGCGTCGCCCAGCTTCACCCGGTCGAGCTTGGTCACGCCGTCGACCAGCAGCGCCACCTCGGCACCGAAGTCGTTGCGCATGTTCTCGAGCGAGTAGTCGGTGTCCTCGATGGTGTCGTGCAGCAGCGCCGCCACCAGCGTGGTGGTGTCCATCCCGAGGTTGGCCAGGATCGTCGCCACCGCGAGCGGGTGCGTGATGTAGGGGTCGCCGGACTTGCGGTACTGCCCCGAGTGCCAGCGGGCGGCGACGTCGAACGCCTTCTGCAGGGCGCGGGCGTCCGCCTTGGGATGGCTGGCCCGGTGGGTCGCAATCAGCGGCTCGAGGACCTCGCTGACCTGCGTGCTCTGCCAGGGCGCGTTGAACCGGGCGAGCCGGGCCCGGACCCGGCGCCCGGTCGGGGCACTGGCCAGGCCGGCGAACCCGCTCGGCTCGTCAGCGGGAGACAGCGGCTGGGTCGAGTCGACGTCTCCGACGGGGACCGCCGGACGCGGGTGGGACTTCTCGTCGGAGCGGACCTGTTCGCCGGGCGTAGCCTCGCCCGAGCCGGTCTGCGAGTTCTGGGTCGGTTGCACCGTGCCCTCCGCCCGAGGGGCGACGTCGCTGGACACCGGCCTCCTCACACCTTCGCCAGGGTTATTTTTAAGAACCTCGCCGGTCGCGGCCGGTCGCTGAAGTGATGCGCACCCAGGGATGGGTTCCTTGGACCGCCCATCCTACCCGCACCGCCCGGGCGCGTGTCCCGGCCGAACCTACGATTGAGCAGGCTCGACCGGGCGAAAATCATCGAAGGCGGATCAAACGGTCAACAGAGCGTGCACACTGCGCGACCCGAGGCGCTCCCGGCCGTTGAGGAAGCCCAGCTCCATCAGCACCGAGAAGCCGGAGACCACGCCGCCGGCCTGCTCGACCAGGTCCATCGTCGCCGCCGCGGTCCCGCCGGTGGCGAGCACGTCGTCGACCACCAGCACCCGCTGGCCGGCCAGGAACGCGCCCTCGTGCACCTCCAGGGTGGCCTGGCCGTACTCCAGGTCGTAGGAGGCGGAGAAGGCGGGACGGGGCAGCTTGCCGGCCTTGCGCACCGGCACCACGCCGACCCCGGTGGCGTACGCGATCGCGGCGGCCACCACGAACCCGCGGGCCTCCACGCCGGCCACCACGTCGAACGAGGCCGCGCCGTGGTGCGCCACGATGCCGTCGACCACCCTGCGGAAGGTCGGGCCGTCGCCGAAGAGCGGCATCAGGTCCTTGAAGAGGATCCCCGGCTTGGGGAAGTCGGGCACGTCCACGGTGCCGCTCGCGACCAGTGCCGCCAGCTCCGGCCCGCTGTCCCCGGTCGCCTTGTTCTCGCTTGTCACGGCGGACAGCCTAGTGACATGGCAACGGCCCGCCACCTCCAGGAGGTGGCGGGCCGTTGCGTGAGACGTCAGCGGCGCTTGCCGCCGGGCCGGTTGCCGGCCCCGCCGCCGCCACGATTCGTGGTGTTGCGCTTGGCGGCCGGGCGGGCGCCCGGACGCGGCGTGCTGCCGCCGGCCAGCACGGACACCTCGTCCGAGGCGGTCGCGTTGGCGGCACGGGCACGCTCGGCCTTCGGCGCGACGTCGCTGGAGCGCTGCGCCCGGCGGGCCAGGACCCGGGCGTTGTGCGCCTTGATCTTCGGCTCCTGGTCCTTCAGCGCGCTCAGCACCGGCGCGGCGAACACGATCGACGAGATGACGCCGAAGCCCATGCCGACGAAGAGCACCAGGCCGAGGTCCTTCAGCGTGCCGGCGCCCAGGAACCCGGCGCCGATGAAGAGCAGACCACCGACCGGCAGCAGCGCCACCAGACCGGTGTTCAGCGAACGCATCAGGGTCTGGTTGACCGCCAGGTTGGTCGCCTCGGCGTAGGTCCGGGTGCTGCCGGCCGTGATGCCCCGGGTGTTCTCCTGGACCTTGTCGAAGACGACCACCACGTCGTACAGCGAGTAACCCAGGATCGTCAGGAAGCCGATCACCGTGGACGGGGTGACCTCGAACCCGACCAGCGAATAGACACCGGCGGTCATCACCAGGTCGAAGAGCAGCGAGGCGAGCGCCGCCACCGCCATCCGCCACTCGAAGCGGACGATCAGGTAGGCGACCACCAGCACCAGGAAGATCACCAGACCGAGGATGGCCTTCTCGGTGACCGCGTCACCCCAGGCCGACGAGACCTGGTTGTCGCTCACCTCGTCGGCGCTGACCCCGAGGTCCTCGACCAGGGCGGCCTTGACCTCCTCGGCCTCCGCCGCGGTGAGAGCCGGGGCCCGCACCGTGTAGCTGGCGTCGTCGCCGTTGCCGACCTGCTGCGCCGCGCCGATCTCGGCGTCCGGGTCGACGCTCTGCACGGCACGCTCGACCGCGTCGCGCGCCTCGTCCTGGGTGATCTCGCCCTGGGCGGTGGACGCCGGCACGGTGAACGAGGTGCCGCCGGCGAACTCGATGCCGAGCTCGAAGCCCCGGATCAGGAAGCTGCCGATCGAGACCGCCAGCAGCGCGGCCGCGATGGTGAACCAGAGCTTGCGGCGGCCGACGATGTTGAGATTCGCCTCGCCCTGGTACAGGCGAGTGGCGAGACCGGGACGGGCCATGTCAGGCCTCCTTCACGCGCGAGGAGGCGGGCTCCTCGGACTGGGTGCGCAGGACGCGGCCCAGGCCGCTGACCCGCGGCGACATGAACGCCTTGGTGTTGGCGAACATCGTCATGATCGGGTGACGGAAGAGGAAGACCACGAGCAGGTCGAGCACCACGGACAGACCCATCGCGAAGGCGAAGCCCTGTACCGCGCCGATCGAGACGATGTACAGCACCACCGCACACAGAATCGTGATCGTGTTGGCCGAGATGATCGTCCGCCGGGCCCGGTGCCAGGCCCGCGGCACCGCGCTCCGCGGTGTCCGGCCCTCGTGGATCTCGTCCTTGAGTCTCTCGAAGTAGATGACGAACGAGTCGGCCGCGACACCTAGCGACACGATGAAACCGGCGATACCGGCCAGGGTCAGGGTGAAGCCCATCGTCCGGCCCAGGAAGACCAGCGCACCGAAGGTGAGCAGCGCGGAGAGCGCCAGGCTCAGGAAGATCACCGAGCCGAGCAGGCGGTAGTAGAAGAACGCGTAGATCGCCACCAGGCCCATGCCGATCGCGGCGGCGAGCAGGCCCGCCTCGAGCTGCTGGATACCGAGGGTCGCGGAGACCGTCTGCATCGGGCCGGCCTCGAAGTTGACCGGGATCGCGCCGAACTTCAGCTTGTCGGCGAGGTCCTTCGCGGTGACCGCGTTGAAGTCACCGGTGATCTGCGACTGGCCGCTCAGCACGCCCTGGATCTCCGGCGCGGAGATGACGTCCTTGTCCAGGACCACCGCGACGGCGCAGTGCTGGCTCGCGCCGATCTGGGTCGCCGCCGTGTAGCAGGCGTCGGCGCTGGTGGCGTTGTACGCCTTGCGGGTCAGCTCGGTCCACTTGGTCTGACCGGCGCTCTCGAAGTCCAGCGACACGACCCACTGGCCGGTCGTCTGGTCCATCTGCGGGCTGGCGCCGGCGATGTCGTCACCGGTCACCTCGGCCTTGTCCAGCATCACCTTGGCGCCCGAGTAGCACGCGACGACCTCGGCGTTGATGTCGTCGATCGCGCCGTTGGGCCGCTTGTTGAGCTGGTCGCAGCTGATCGTCGGGACGTTGAACTGCATCTTCGCCGGAAGCACGTTGACCTCGGGACCGCTCAGCGTGGAGAACGCCTTGAACGGCAGGCCGGCCTTCGGGTCGGCGGACAGGTCGACCGGGGCGGTCAGCTTCTCGGCCGCGGTCCAGGTCTTGTCGCCGATCTTCTTCTTCACATCGGCGAGCAGCTGCTTGTTGTCCGCGGAGAGCGGCGCCGGCGCGGGCGCGGCGGCCGACGGAGCGGCGGCGGGCTGGGAAGCGGCGGCCGACGGC
>NZ_JBEZZB010000122.1:6055-32890 GCF_040638955.1 Actinoplanes sp. NPDC024001 | reverse complement strand
GGCGCGCGGCCTGCCGCGCGACCCGGTCGCCGCTTTCACCGCCTCGGGGTACGCGGCGACCGCCGCCGCCGAGCGGGTCGGTGGCACCCAGGCCGGCTGGGGCGCCTGACCCTTCGGTGAAGTTCGGGCGCCGATAGCGGCCGAACGTCACCAGGAACCGTGGTGGCGGAGGACCATGGTCGGCATGGACGACGACAGCCGGGTGGCCGCCGTTCGCGCCCGCCTGGCCGAGGTGATCGAGGACGACCCCTCCCCCGCCGAGATCGCGCTCGTCCGGCGCCTGCTCCACTCGTTCGCGAGCAAGGCGCCGGACGCCGCCGGCCTGCTGGCCGCGCTGCTGCGCGACGGCGACCCCGGCCGGGTCCGCGACCAGGCGCACACCCTCAAGGGCTCGGCCGCCAACATCGGGGCGACCGCGCTGGCCGACCTCTGCCTGGCGGTGGAGGACCAGGCCCGCGCCGGCACGATCGCCGACCCGGCCGACACCACCGAACGGCTCCGCACCGAGGTGGCCGCCGCGCTGCGGGCGGTCGCGGTGGTCGCCGGCGAATACGAAAGCCTGGCCGAAGTCCTCAACCGCTCCCCCTGAACGGCCGAAGTTCGGGCCACGTGCCCCGCGAACACCGGCGGGCCGCCTGGGAGAACGGATGACGATGTGAGCGCAGTGGCCGAAGATGCCCGTCTCGCGGCGGTCCACAGCTACCACCTGCTCGACGCGGCTCGCCCGGTGGTGCTCGACGAACTGACCCGGCTCGCCACCTCGGTCCTGGACACCCCGATGTCCACGGTCACCCTGATCGGCAAGGACCGGCAGTGGTACGCGGGGAACACCGGGATGCCCGCCGGCCACGACTCGCTCGACGTCTCGTTCTGCTCCCGGGTGGTCGGCGCCGGCGACCTGCTGGTCGTCGAGGACACCCACGCGCACCCCGAGTACCGCGGCTGGAACAACGTGGTGGGCGCCCCCAACATCCGGTTCTACGCCGGCGCGCCGCTGGTCGACGAGGACGGGCACGTGCTCGGCACCCTGTGCGTGCTCGACGACCAGCCGCGTACCGTCGGCGACCGGCAACGCGACCTGCTGACCACACTGGCCGGGCAGGCCGCCGGGCACCTGTCGGCGATCCGTACCCGGCTGCTGCTCGCCGAGGTCGGCGACGAGCTGTCCCGGGCGATCAGCCGGGAGGAGGACTTCGTCGCCACGGTCTCGCACGAGCTGCGCACCCCGGTCACCACCATCCAGGGCTATCTGGAGCTGCTGGTCGACAACGAGGAGCTGCTGCCGTACCAGAAGTTGATCGAACCGATCCAGCGCAACGGCGAGCGGCTGGTGCGCATGGTCGACCACCTGCTCGCCGGCACCCGCCCGGCGGGCACCCCGCTGCCGCTGCTGCGGGCCAGCGCCGACCTGGTCACCGTCGCCGAGGCCGCGGTCGCGGCCTGCCGGCCGCAGGCCAGCCAGCGCGACGTACGGGTCGAGATCACCGGTGACGGGACCGCCCCGGTGCCCGGCGACTTCACCCGGCTCAGCCAGGCCGCCGAGCACCTGGTCCGCAACGCCGTGCTGTTCAGCGCGGCCGGCTCGCCGGTGAACGTGCACGTCACCGCCGGCGAGATGGAGATCACCGACACCGGCGCCGGCATCCCCGCCGACGAGTTGCCGCACGTCGTCAAGCGTTTCTACCGCGGACGGTTCGCCCGCGAGCAGGCCGTTCCGGGCGTCGGGCTGGGCCTGAGCATCGCCGACCGGATCGTCCGCGCGCACGACGGCACCCTGACCGTCTCCTCCCCCGGCTCCGGCCAGGGCGTCACCGCCCGGATGTCGCTGCCCGATATGTGATCCGGCGCTCAGTCTCGCGTCCTGTCGGCCGATCAGGAGGGGGAAGGCCCGGTCTGAGCAGGGAGTGTCGATGGCGATCTTGCGACGGTTCCGGTTGGCCGGGCGACTCGGTGTCGCCTTCACGGTGGTCCTGGTCCTGCTCGGCATCGCCGTCGCGATCGGCGCCGTCGCGCTCAACCACCAGTCGGACTCGGCCGCCCGGGTGCGCACCCTGCAGCACCTGATGCACGAGGTCGACGAGCAGAAGTTCTACAACGCCGACATCTCGGGCTGGCAGATCGCGTACGCCTGGGACGTCTACCGTCTCGGCCCGAAGACGGCGGTGGATCCGGAGAACCCGAACCGGGCCGGCTTCCTCACCGACGTCGGGCTGCTCAAGAAGCTGCTGGCGGAGACCGACGTGGCCGCCATGACGGACGCCGAGCGCACCGTCTTCGAGGGGCTGAGCACGCGCTGGGACGAATACCTCAAGGCCGACGAGCAGATCGTCGCGCTCTACGCGGCCGGCCAGGTCAAGGAGGGCGACAACCTGCTGCTCGGCGACAGCTACGAGCTCTACTACAAGATCGTCGAGGGTACGAACGCGCTGATCGCCTCGGTCACCCAGCGGGCCGACGCCGCCGCCCAGGAGGCCCGGGACGAGGCCGCCGTCGCCCGCAACATGATGATCATCGTGTTCGTGCTGGCGATCGCGGTGGCGCTGCTGTTCACCGTCCTGGTCACGCGCAGCGTGGTCCGGCCGGCCGGGCGCCTGGTCGAGGCGCTGCAGGCGATGGCGCGCGGCGACCTGACGGTCCGGGTGGACACCACCGGCACCGACGAGATGGCGGTGATGGGCCGGGCGGTCGACGAGGCCGTCGCCGGGGTCCGCGCCACGATCGTCGAGATCGTCGACAACGGCGGCCGGCTCGCCGAGGCCTCCGAGACCATGCGCCTGGTGAGCCGCCAGATCGACACCTCGATCGCCGAGGCCGACCAGCAGGCCGGGCTCGCCGCGACCGGTGCCGCCGGGGTCTCCGGCAACGTGCACACGGTGGCGGCCGGCTCCGACGAGATGGGCTCGGCGATCGGCGAGATCTCCCGCAACGCCGCCGACGCCGCACAGGTCGCCTCGGACGCGGTCGGCGCGGCCCGGACCACCAGCGAGACGATCAACCGGCTCGGGGACTCCTCGGCGCAGATCGGCGACGTGATCGACGTGATCACCCAGATCGCGGCGCAGACCAACCTGCTCGCGCTGAACGCGACCATCGAGGCGGCCCGGGCCGGCGAGGCGGGCAAGGGCTTCGCGGTGGTGGCCAGCGAGGTCAAGGACCTGGCGCAGGAGACCGCGCGGGCCACCGAGCAGATCTCCCAGCAGATCGCCGCGATCCAGGCGGAGACCGGTCAGGCGGTCACCGCGATCGACGAGATCAGCCGGATCATCGAGCAGATCAGCGACTACCAGACCACGATCGCCTCCGCGGTGGAGGAGCAGAGCGCCACCACCGCGGAGATGAACCGCGGCGTCGCGGAGGCCGCGAGCGGCGTCTCCGACATCGCGAACAACATCGCCAGCGTCGCGCACAGCACCGCCACGAGCCGGGAGGCGGTGGGTCAGACCGCCCGGACCGCGGAGGACGTGCAGGAACTCGCGGACCGGCTGCGGGCCGCCGCGCAGCGCTTCACGGTCTGAGCGCCGCCGGCTTCTCGCCGGTCAGCAGCTCGAACTTGCCGGTGGCATGCAGCACGCGGCGCACGATCCCGCGAGGGCGCACCACGCGGAAGCCGGCGCCGCGGGCCCGGGCCGCCTCGCGGGCGTTGATCAGCGCGTCGATCCCGGTCGAGTCGCAGAAGGTCAGCCCGGCCAGATCGACCACGAGCTGCCCGGGCGGTGGGCCGGCCAGGACCTGATCGACCTGCTCGGTGATCCGGTCGGCGGTGGCGAGGTCAAGCTCGCCGCGGATCTGGAGCCGGACCACACCGCCGTCGTCGAGGCGGACGATCTTCATGACGCACTCCCTCGAGCGCTACCCGACTCGTCGTTGCGCACGCCGGGGCACGGGAGCAGTTCGACCCGGACCCGCTTGCCGCCCTCGTGGTTCTGCACGATCCAGCCCGCCGACAGCGCCTCGATCAGGGCGATGCCGCGGCCGCCCACCCCGTCCGGGTCGCGCCGCCGGGGCACCACCGAGGAACCGTCCGCGACCGAGACGATCACCACGTCGTCGTGGGCCTCGACGTGCAGGGCGACGCATCCGCCGCCGTGCCGGACCGCGTTGGTGACGAGTTCACTGACCACCACGGCGGCTTCGTCGAGCCAGTCCGGGTCGCGAAATCCCCAGCCTCCGAGAACCGCGGTCACGGCCCGGCGGGCCGCGGCGGGTGCGTCCCGGGATAGCGGAAGGTCCAGATAGGCGGTCAACGCGCTCATGTCGAAACCCCAAGAGTCGCCGATGTGCGGCCGGACATTACCCCGGACACCGCGAAGCCAAAACGCCTCCGGCCATAATGTCTGATTTCGTATGGTTTACCTATGGCAGCGGTGCTCGTCGTCGAGGACAACCCGGAACACCAGGCCGTCATCGCCGAGGTGGTACGCCGGCTCGGCCACGACGTCACGCTCGCCGGCGACGGGCTGGCCGGGCTGGCGTCCGCCCTCGCCCACCGGCCCGACCTGGTGGTCGCCGACGTCGACATGCCGCACCTGGACGGCATCCGGATGTGCCGGGCACTGCGCGCCGACCCGGGCACCGCCGGGGTCCCGGTCGTGCTGGTCACCGCGTACCTGCCGCCCGGCGACGCCCTGCTCGCCGGCGCCGGCCCGGCCGCCGTCGTGCCCAAGCCCTTCCGGGTCCGGGAACTGACCGAAACCCTGCGCGCCTGCCTGGCGGCGCCCCCGCCGCCCGCCGCGGCGCCGTCCGGTGTGAACGACACCGCCTTCGTCGAGGCCATGCTGCACAGCCTGGACACCGGGGTGGTGGCCTGCGACCTCGACGGCAAGCCGCTGATCGCCAACGAGGCGGTCCGCGACTTCTTCGGCGAGGACGCCACGCGGATCCCGATTCCCGACTGGACCGACCACTTCGGCCTGCGCCGCCACGACGGCAGCCCGCTGCCCGCCGAGGAACTGCCGCTGCACCGCGCGCTCAGCGGCGAGGAGGTACGCCACGCCGGCGTCCTCGCCCACGACCAGCAGCAGCGCCCCCGCTGGTTCTCGATCAACGCCCGGCCGGTGCGCGACCCGACCGGGGTGGTGCTGGGTGCGGTCGCCGCGGTCCACGACGTCACCGCCGACCACCACCAGCACCAGTACCAGCGCTGCAAGAGCCGGGTGCTGAAGGCCCTGGTGCAGGCGCCCGACACGGCCCGCGCGTCCGAGGCGGTGCTGCGGGCGATCGCCGGGGAGCTGGGCTGGCCGTACCTGCGGATGTGGCTGGTCGACGAGGTCACCGACCGGCTGCGGCCGGCTGCCACGTACACCGAGCCGGGCGCGCCCCCGATGCTGCTGCCGGCGTCGTTCGAACGCGGTGTCGGCCTGGCCGGCACCTGCTGGTCACGCGGCGAGATGGTGTGGGTGCCGGACATCCACGGCGAGGACTCCCCGGTGCTGCCCGCGGTCGCGTCCTCCGGCGGCTACCGGGCGGCCGGCGCGGTCCCGGTGCGCAGCGCCGACAAGGTGGTCGGTGTGCTCACCTTCTTCACCCACGAGCACCAGGAGCCGGAACCGGCCCTGGCGACGCTGCTCACCGGCATCTCCGGGCACATCGGCGCCTACCTGGAGCGCCGCCGCGCCGAGGAGCTCGCCAACCAGCTGGCCGCCAGCATCGGCGAGTACGTCGCCCTGGTCGGCCACGAGCTGCGCACCCCGCTCACCTCGATCGGCACCTACACCGACCTGATCACCGAGTCCGGCGACGACACCACGATCGGCGAGGTCCGCGACCTGCTGGCGGTGATCGAGCGCAACAACGCCCGGCTGCGCACCCTGGTGGAACGGCTGCTCGACCTGGCCGCCCTGGAGTCCGGCCACGCCCAGCTCACCGAGACCACCGTCGACCTGGCCGCGGTGGTCTCGTCCGCCGCGGCCGCCGCCGTCACCGACGACGAGCCGCAACCGGAGATCCGCACCGAGCTGCCCGCCCAGCTGCTCATCCCCGGCGACCCGCTGCGGCTGCGGCAGGTGGCCGAGAACCTGATCGGCAACGCCGTCAAGTTCAGCCCGGCCGGCTCCACGGTCACCGTCACCCTGACCGCCGCCGAGGACGCCGCGGTGCTCACCGTCACCGACACCGGCATGGGCATCCCGCCGGGCGAACGCGACCGGCTCTTCGCCCGCCTCTACCGTGCCACCAACGCCCGGCACAGCGGCATCCCGGGCACCGGCCTGGGGCTCGCCCTCACCCGCGCGATCGTCGACCTGCACGGCGGCTCGATATCCCTGCGCGAGGGCGCCCAGGGCGGCACGGTGGCCACCGTCCGCCTGCCCGTCTGAGACGGCCGTCAGCATGCCGACATCACCCCGGCCGCGACAGCGTTAGCCTGACGCCGACGGCCCCGGGCGCGTCCGCGAGGTTGCGCGCCAGACGCAGGGAGATGCGCGATGACGACCGGAAAGCGACGTGCGGACGAACTGCTCGAGGACCCGGCTGTCCTCGAAGCGCTCCTTCGCGATCCCAAGAAATGGATGAAGCGGCACCGCCTCGAGGAGTCGGACCTCGATCTCAACGACGAGGCCCGGTCCGCGGCGACGCGTGCGGAGAAGGTTGCCGCGAAAGCGGACGAGCTGAGCCGCCTGCCGCTGGTGGAGGCCCTGCCCCGGCTGCGGGAGCTGGCTGAGGAGGTCTGGGGCGAGGACGTCGAGGTTTCTCGAGTGCCGTTCGGGGTCTCGCTGGCCCAGCGGCGGCCTGTCCCGCCCCCTCCGATCCTCGATGATGACCCGTTCGCCACGACCGGGACGGGAAGCATCTCCTGCACCTTCCGCCTGAAGTGCAAACCCGATGTCGACCGATGACGGCATGGGCGTGGTCATCATCGGCGAGCACGATGACGCCCACGTGACGGCAGTCGAGTCAGCAGTTCGGCGGCGCGGGGTTGGCTGCCTCGTCCTCGACGAGCGGTACGCGTACGTCCGAATCCGGTACGAGGGGGGATCACCGCGAGTCGAGGCGCTGGATCGGGATTCCTGGCGCGACCTCGGGACGGCGTGCTCCGTCTGGTGGTGGCGCAAGGAAACGACGCTGGTGCACTCGCACGGCAACGATTTCGCCGGCGACTTCGCCATGCGCGAGCACCGCGAGCTGCTGGAGTCCCTGGAGTTCCTGTTACCCGGACCGCGATGGCCGATCAGGCCTTCGGCGCTGCGCCGGTCGAGCCTGAAGTGTCGTCAGCTGGCGCTGGCGAAGAGGCTGGGTTTCACCGTCCCGTTGACGGTGGTCACCAACCACGCCGCCAGCGTCGCGGGCTTCGTCGAGGCGCATCGCACCGCGATGTCCGAGCAGGCGGTGCTGTACAAGCCGCTCACCTGGTACGTCACCCCGTCCGGCGGCTTCCTCTTCGCCAACCTGGTCACCGTGGACGAGATACGCAACGCCGAGGCTTCGGTCAGCTCGGCCCCATGTCAGTTCCAGCAGTACGTCAACAAGGACCATGAGGTACGGGTGACGGTGGTCGGCGACCGATGGTTCGCCACGCGTATCGAGTCGCAGGCTCACCCGGAGACCCGCACCGACCACCGCCGGGCACCCGGACTCAACCACTATGCGCCGACCTCCCTGCCGACTGCGGTGTCGCAGCGGATCAAGCGGTTTCTGCGGGAGACCGGTCTTGCATACGGCGCCTTCGACCTCGCCGTCGACGCGGAGGGGGTGCACTACTTCCTGGAGTTGAATCCGGTCGGACAGTGGCTCTGGCTCGAACAGCGAACCGGGGCCGGCATCACCGCGGCCGTGGCTGACCTGCTCTGCGAGCCCGCCGCTCAGTGATGGGACGGGTGATCGCCCAGCAGCTTGGTGGCCAGCACCGCCGCCTGGGTGCGCCGCTCCAGCCCCAGCTTGGCCAGCAGGCTGGAGACGTAGTTCTTCACCGTCTTCTCCGCCAGGAACATCCGCCCGGCGATCTCCCGGTTCGTCAGGCCCTCGGCGACGAACTCCAGGATCCGCCGCTCCTGGTCGGTGAGCGACGCCAGCTCCCGGGGCTGCTCCACCCCGTTGCGGATGCGCTCCAGCACCCGCTGGGTGACCGCCGGGTCGAGCAGCGACTGCCCCGCCGCGACCCGGCGCACCGCGTCGACCAGGTCGGTGCCGCGGATCTGCTTCAGCACATAGCCCGACGCGCCTGCCATGATGGCGGCGAACAGCGCCTCGTCATCCTCGTAGGACGTCAGGATCAGACCCTTGATCGTCGAGTCCACGGCCCGCACGTCACGGCAGACGTCGATGCCGTTGCCGTCGGGCAGGCGGGCGTCGAGCACCGCCACGTCGGGGCGCAGGGCCGGGATGCGCCGGGCCGCCTCCTGGGCGGAGCCGGACTCCCCCACGACTTCGATGTCACCGCCCGCCTGCAGCAGGTCGATCAGGCCGCGACGGACGACCTCGTGGTCGTCGAGGAGAAAGACTCGGATCATGCCTCCTTCCTACCCTCCGGCGGTCCCGGACACCAAGGGCCGAAGGTCCCGCGCGTTCCGATGACGCGGACCGCTAGCCTCGACCCGTGGCCGACGCATCGACTCCCTCGCTGGGCCTGAGCCCCCTCTCCCGGGTCCGCCTCGACGAACTGCTGCACGAGATGCAGAACCGGGTGGGTGACATCGTCACCAGCCGCGAGCGGTTGCGAGCGCTGCTCGACGCGGTCGTCGGCATCGGCACCGACCTCGATCTGCGCAGCACCCTGCAACGCATCGTCGAGGCCGCGTGCGCGCTGGCCGGCGCGCGCTACGGCGCGCTCGGCGTGCTCGCGCCCGACCACGACAGCCTGTCCGACTTCGTCACCCACGGCATCGACGCGGCCACACACGCGAAGATCGGCGATCTGCCGCACGGGCGCGGCGTGCTGGGCCTGCTGATCACCGACCCGCATCCGGTCCGGCTGCCGGACATCACCCGGCACCCCCAGTCGTTCGGGTTCCCGCCGCACCACCCGCCGATGCACAGCTTCCTGGGCGTGCCGGTGCGCACCCGTGACCAGATCTTCGGCAACCTCTACCTGGCCGAGAAGCAGGGCGCCGAGCAGTTCAGCGAGGACGACGAGGAGATCGTGGTGGCGCTGGCCGCCGCGGCCGGTGTCGCCATCGACAACGCCCGGCTGTACGAGCTGGCCCAGCGCCGGCAGCGCTGGCTGGAGGCGGCCGCCGAGATCACCGGTGTGCTGCTCGGGACGGTCCGCCGGACCGAGGCGCTGCGCCTGATCGCCCGCCGCGCCCGGGAGGTGACCGACGCCGACCTGGTGCTGGTGCTGCTGCACGAGGAGGAGAACGCCCGCTACCGCATCGAGGTGGCCGACGGCGCGGATCTGGCCGGGCGGGTGGTGACCGCCGACTCGCAGACGTTCGGCCAGGCGCCGTACCGCGTGGTCGAGGACCTGCGTGCCGCCGCCGAGTGGCCGGGCCCGGTCCCGGCGGGTCCGGCGCTGGTCGCGCCGCTCGCCGGCGCGGACCTGCCGCAGGGTGTGCTGATCGTGAGCGGCCCGGCCGACCAGGACGACGCGGCGCTGCTGTCGAGCTTCGCCGGGCAGGCCGCGCTGGCGCTGGAGCGGGCCCGCGCCCAGGAGGAGCGGGAGCTGCTCGCCGTCCTGGAGGACCGCGAGCGGATCGCTCGTGACCTGCACGACGTGGTGATCCAGCGGCTGTTCGCCACCGGCATGCAGTTGCAGGGCGCGGTCGCTCCGGCCGGGATGCGACCGGAGGTGGTGAAACGGATCAACGCGGCCGTCGACGATCTGGACGCCACCATCCGCGACATCCGCCGGTCGATCTTCGAGCTGCGCGCCCCGGTCGGCGCGACCCTGCGCACCGAGCTGCGCGACACCTGCGACGCCGCGTTCGACACGCTGGGTTTCCGGCCGACCCTGGAGACCTCGGGCCCGGTGGAGAGCGCGGTCCCGGACGACATCGTGCCGGAGCTGATGGCGGTCCTGCGCGAGGCCCTGTCGAACGTCGCCCGCCACGCCCGCGCGGCCACCGTCCGGGTCTCCGTGCGGGTCGCCGGCAACGAGGTCATCCTGCAGGTCGAGGACGACGGCGTCGGCTTCGACCCGGACCTGGCCCGGGGCGGCGTGGTGAACATGGGCGAGCGGGCCGGCGACCTGGGCGGCGCCTTCGAGGCCGGGCCGGGGCCCAACGGCACGGGCACCCTGGTCACCTGGCGGGTCCCGCTCGGCAGCTGACGCCGGGACCTTCGGCCCTGCCCGCCGGGTGGCCGCGGGAGGCACGGTGGAGGGAATCACCGTGAAGGAGAACCGCCGTGACCCGCTACGACGAGTCCGACCTGCGGCGCGCCGCCGCGGCCGGCATCCACGCCCCGTCCATGTACAACAGCCAGCCGTGGCGGTTCCGCCTGCGCGACGGCGCGATCGAGGTGCTGTCGGATCCGGGCCGGCAGCTCAGCGTCGCGGACAGCGGCGGCTGGGCGATGCGGTTGGCCTGCGGTGCGGCGACCTTCAACGCCCGGCTCGCGCTGGCCTGGGCGGGCACCCCGGCGGACGTGCTGCTGCTGCCGGACAGCGACACCCCGGAGGTGATCGCCCGGCTCACCCCGGGACGGCAGCGGCCGCCGACCTACGCCGAGCGCGACCTGTACGCCGCGGTCGAGCGCCGGCACAGCAACCGGGAGCCGTTCTGGCCGGATCCGGTACCGGCCGACGTACGCATGCGGTTGATCGAGGCGGCCCGCGCCGAGGGTGCCTGGCTGGACCTGCTGGTCGGAATGACCGCGTTGAGCGGTTTCTCGGAGATCGCGCACAGCGCCGACCGGGTGCTGCGCCGCGACACCCGGTACCAGGCCGAGCTGATCACCTGGACCGAGACGGAGGCGGCGCCGGACGGCATCCCGGTGACGGCCGGCGCGCCGCTCGGCGAGCCGCAGGATCTGATCCCGCAGCGGTTCGGGCACCGCCGGCGGGCGCCGGGCCGTGACTACGAGCCGGAGCCGCTCGTCGGCGTGCTGGGCACGGCCGGGGATCGCCGGCTGGACCAGGTGCTGGCCGGGCAGGCGCTGCAGCACGTGCTGCTGGCCGCGACCGACGCGGGCCTGGCCAGTTCGCTGATCTCCCAGCCGATCGAGGTGCCGGCGGCCCGCGACCAGTTGCGGCGTTCCCTCGGCCGGACCGGGTTCCCGCAGATCGCGTTCCGCATCGGGTACGGCCGGCCGGGCACCTCCACCCCGCGCCGGGATGTCACCGACGTGCTGGCCGTTCCGGAGTAACAAGATCATCCCGATATGCTGGCGGGATGGCCGCGGGACACGCCCATCCACTGCACCTCGACCGGGACAGCCCGATCCACCGCCTCGCCCCCGAGGTGAAGATCGTTTCGATGCTGCTGTTCACGGTCATCGTGGTGGCCACGCCGCGCACCGAGTTCCTCGCGTTCGCCGGTTACGCCGTGCTGCTCGCCGTGGTGGCCGCGTTCGCCCGGGTCCCGGCCGGCTGGCTGGCCCGGCGCGCCACGATCGAGTTGCCGTTCGTGCTGCTGGCGGTGGCGCTGCCGTTCGCCGCGCACGGTGAGCGGGTGGAGTGGCTGGGCCTGTCGCTGTCGGTCGACGGCCTCTACGGCGCGTGGAACATCTTCGCGAAAGGCACCCTCGGCGTGCTCGCCTCGCTGCTGCTGGCCGCGACCACCACGATGCGTGACCTGATCCTCGGCCTGGACCGGCTGCGCTGCCCCGAGGTGCTCACCCAGATCATGACGTTCATGCTGCGCTACATCGACGTGCTCGCCGACGACGCCCGCCGGATGCGCATCGCCCGGCTCGCCCGCGGCTACGATCCGCGGTTCCTGTGGCAGGTGAAGGCGTTCGCGGTCGGTGTCGGCGCGCTGTTCCTGCGCTCCTACGAGCGCGGCGAGCGGGTCTACCTGGCGATGCTGTCGCGCGGTTACACCGGCCGGCTGCCGCAGCTGGCCGCCGGCCCCGCGGCCGCCCGCGAGTGGATCGTGTCGGCCACGCTGCCGATCGCCACCGCCGGCATCGCCGTCGCGGCGCTGGTCCTAGCATGACCCCCATGACGCCGGCTCTGAAGATCACCGGACTGCACTTCGCCTACCCGGACGGGCGCGAGGCGCTGCGCGGCGTCGACCTGACCCTGGCGCCCGGCGAGCGGGTCGCGCTGCTCGGGCCGAACGGCGCCGGCAAGACCACGCTGGTGCTGCACCTCAACGGCATCCTGCACGGCGGGGCCGGGCAGGTGGAGATCTCCGGCCTGCCGGTCACGCCCGGCGATCGCAAGGCGATCACCGAGATCCGCCGCCGGGTCGGCGTCGTCTTCCAGGACCCCGACGACCAGCTCTTCATGCCGACGGTCGCGGAGGACGTCGCTTTCGGTCCGGCAAACCTCGGCGTACGCGGTGACGAGCTCACCGCCCGCGTCGACGAGGCGTTGGCCGCCGTGGGCATGTCGGAGCACCGCGACAAGGTCCCGCATCACCTGTCGTTCGGCCAGCGCCGCCGGGTGGCGGTGGCCACCGTGCTGGCCATGCGCCCCGAGATCCTGGTCCTGGACGAGCCGTCGTCCAACCTGGACCCGGCGAGCCGCCGGGAGCTGGCCGAGATCCTGCAGTCGTTGCCGGTGACCGCACTGATGGTGACCCACGACCTGCCCTACGCCCTGGAGCTGTGCCCGCGCTCGGTGATCCTGGACGAGGGCCGCATCGCCGCCGACGGCCCCACCGCCGCGCTGCTCACCGACCGCGACCTGATGGCCGGCCACCGCCTGGAGCTGCCCTTCGGCTTCAACCCCTCCAGCGTCTGAGATCAGGGCGCAGCGCGACTGCCCGCGCAAGCGGCAGGCCCGCGAACCGGGTGAAGTTCGGGCGCGCTGCGCACCCGAACTTCACCCGGCGGGTCAGGCGGCCCGGCTGAGGGAGGCGGGGACGCCGCCGATGAGGGCCTGCCACGTGAGCGGGCCGACCACCCCGTCGACCTCGAGGTCGGCGCCCTCGGCGCGGGCCGCGCCCTGGAAGGCGCGGACCGCCTCCTCGGTCGCCGGCCCGTACACCCCGTCGGCCGCCGGTGCCACGTCGCCGCGCAGCTGGAACTCGTGCTGCACGCCGCGCACGGCGCTGCCCTGTGAACCGGGCCGGACCTCCACGATCAGCGCACGCCAGGTCTGCGGGCCGACGACACCGTCGTCGGCGAGGTTCTTGGCTCGCTGGTAGGCGCGGACGGCGTCGCCGGTCTGCGCGCCGAAGATCCCGTCCACCGTCACCGTGTGTCCGTGGGCCAGCAGCAGGTGTTGCAGCATCGGCACCGGGTGGTTCGTCGCGCCCTGCCGGGTCGTCGGCCAAGGGTTCAACGTGGCGGCCATATGGGGGTCCCCTTCCTCATCGTCGAGCGACGGGTGTTGTGCTTCCCTCACTTTCGCGTCCCGCGCCGATGATTGAAAGGGTGAGACAAGTCATCGCCAGCGATTCGTCAGAAATGATTTCTGCCCACTGACCGATTCGTACCTGTCGAAGTGCGGTTTCGCGCGTGAACGTGAGAATTCCTGCGGGAAAATGCGCAATGACGCGCACGGGACAGTGGGATATCGCACGGGCCCGGCACCACGAGGGTGCCGGGCCCGGTCAGCGAGCGAGGATCAGTGCTCGGCCCAGTCGCCCAGCGACCAGTCCCGCACCTCCGGCATGTCCTCGAGGTGCTCCACGACGTACTTCTCGTGCTTGGCCAGCTGCGCCTCGCACCACGCCTTCAGCTCGGTGGCGCCGACCGGCAGCCGCTTGGCGTTGTTGATCGCGTCCATCACCAGGTGGTAACGCGAGGCCCGGTTGCGCACCGTCATGTCGAACGGCGTGGTGGTGGTGCCCTGCTCGATGAACCCGCGCACCCGGAACCGGTCGGCGTCCGGCCGCCCGTGCACCAGCTGGTGGATGGCGCCCGGATATCCGTGGAAGGCGAACACCACGTCCACGTGGTCGGTGAACAGCTCCCGGAACATGGTCTCGCTCATGCCGTGCGGGTGGTCCTTCGGCCGCGGCAGGGTCATCAGGTCGACCACGTTGACCACGCGGACCTTCATCTGCGGCAGCTTCTCCATGAGGATCCGGGCGGCCGCGACGGTCTCCATGGTCACCACGTCACCGGCGCAGGCGAGCACGATGTCCGGGTCGGAGCCGCCGTCGTCGGTGCCGGCCCACTCCCAGATGCCGGCCCCCTTGGCGCAGTGCTCGATCGCCTGGTCCATGTCGAGCCACTGCAGCTGGGGCTGCTTGTCGATGACGATCAGGTTGATGTACGACCGCGACCGGAAGCAGTGGTCGGCCACCGACAGCAGGGTGTTCGCGTCCGGCGGCAGGTAGACCCGGGCCACGTCGCCGCGCTGGGTGAGCACCACCTGGATCAGACCGGGACCCTGGTGCGAGAAGCCGTTGTGGTCGTTGCGCCAGGCGGTCGAGGTGAGCAGCACGTTCAGGCTCGGCACCTTGGCCCGCCACGGCAGGTGCGACGCCTCCTGCAGCCACTTGCCGTGCTGCACCGTCTGCGAGGCGCTGACCATGGCGAACGCCTCGTACGTGGCGAACATGCCGTGCCGCCCGGTGAGGTTGTAGCCCTCCAGCCAGCCGTGGCAGTTGTGCTCGGAGAGCACCTCCATGACCCGCCCGTCGCGGCTGATCTTCACGTCGTCGTCGGTGACGCGCTCCATGAAGCCGCGGTCGGAGACGTCGAAGACCGCGCCGAGCCGGTTGCTGTTGGTCTCGTCCGGGCAGAACAGCCGGAACCGGTCGCCGTTGCGCTGGTAGATGTCGCGCATCATCTCGCCGAGCTTGCGGGTGGACTCGGCCCGGGTCTGCGCCGGCTGCTTCACCTCGATGGCGTAGTCGCGGAAGTCCGGCATGTCGAGGTCGCGGGTGAGCAGGCCGCCGTTGGCGTGCGGGGAGGCGCTCATCCGCAGGTCACCCGGGGGCGCCTCGTTGCGGATCTGCTCGACCGGTGCGCCGGTGGCGTCGAACAGCTCCTCCGGCCGGTACGACTTGAGCCACGTCTCCAGCTCGCGCAGGTGCTCCTCGTTGTCCCGGACCCCGGACAACGGCACCTGGTGCGAGCGCCACGTGCCGGTCACCTGGATCCCGTCGATCTTCTGCGGACCGGTCCAGCCCTTGGGCGTCCGCAACACGATCAGCGGCCAGTGCGGCCGTACCCCGTCCCAGCTGCCGTCGCGCGCCGCGCCCTGAATCGCCTTGATCTTGCCCCAGGCCTCGGCGAGCGCCGCCGCGAAGCGGTGGTGCATGCCGGGCAGGTCCTCGCCCTCGACCTCGATCACGTCGTAGCCGTGGCCTTCGAGCAGTTTGCGCACCTCGGCCGGGTCCTTGCGGGCCAGCACCGTCGGTCCGGCGATCTTCGCGCCGTTGAGGTGCAGGATCGGCAGGACGGCGCCGTCGTGGGCCGGGTTGAGGAACGAGACGCCCTTCCACGAGCCTTCCAGCGGGCCGGTCTCGGCCTCGCCGTCGCCGACCACCGCGATGGCGAGCAGGTCCGGGTTGTCCATCACCGCGCCGAAGGCGTGCACCAGCACGTAGCCGAGCTCGCCGCCCTCGTGGATGGAGCCGGGCGTGGTCACCGAGACGTGGCTGGGGATGCCGCCGGGGCTGGAGAACTGGCGGAACAGCCGCAGCAGGCCGCCCTCGTCGAGGCTCACCTTGGGATAGACCTCGGAGTAGGTGCCCTCCAGGTAGCCCGCGGCCACCAGGGCCGGGCCGCCGTGCCCGGGGCCGGCCAGGTAGATGGCCTGCTGCCCGGTGGTCTTGATGAGCCGCGACACGTGGGCGTAGACGAACGACAGGCCGGGGCTGGTGCCCCAGTGCCCGAGCAGCCGCGGCTTGATGTGCTCCGACCTGAGCGGCTCACGCAACAGCGGATTGCCCTGCAGATAGATCTGGCCGACGGTCAGATAGTTGTTCGCCCGCCACCAGGCGTCGAGGCCGGCGACCTCGGTGTCGTCCGGAGCGGATAGCTTGCGGACGAGTTCGTCGAGCTGGGCCCGGGTGTCCGAAACGGCGGTCACGATCAATCCTCTCGCCGGGGTTGGTCGGCTATGAACGTATCGGCGGTGGTCAGCGGGGACACGGGTCTTTCGGCCCCTCCCGTTGGGACGTTACCCCCGGCGGCTGCCGGGATGCGTCGACCGCAAAATGAAGGTCACGTAAAGTGGGCTGCGGTGTGCCGGGAAGCCTGGTCGGCGATGCGACAGGCGTACCCACCGGGAGGACCACCGTGACCCAGCAATCCCCGAGCCCGTTCCGCCTTCTCGGGCTCGGCAGCTGGGCCGAGGCCCGGCGGATCGCCGAGATCCTGCGCGCGGAGACCGTGGGTGGGCTGCTGCTGCTGGGCGCCACGGTGCTCGCGCTGGCCTGGGCGAACTCCCCATGGAAAGACTTCTACCAGGATCTGGCCGCGTTCCGGGTCGGTCCGGAATCTCTGCACCTGAACCTCTCGCTGGCCACCTGGGCCGCCGACGGGCTGCTGGCGATCTTCTTCTTCGTCGCCGGGCTGGAGCTGAAACGCGAGTTCGTCGCCGGTGATCTGCGCGACCTGCGGCGGGCGGCGCTGCCGGTGACCGCCGCGATGGGCGGCATGATCGTTCCGGCGCTGATCTACGTGGCGGTGATCGCGACCGGGGACGGCGGCGGGCTGCGCGGCTGGGCGGTGCCGACCGCCACCGACATCGCGTTCGCGCTGGCCGTGCTCGGGGTGATCAGCACCCATCTGCCGAGCGCGCTGCGCACCTTCCTGCTGACCCTCGCCGTCGTCGACGATCTGCTCGCGATCACCATCATCGCGATCTTCTACACCTCCGGCCTGCAGCCGCTGCCGCTGGTGATCGCCCTGCTGGTGATCGCCGTCTTCGGCGTGCTCGTCCAGCGCGGGATCAGCCGCTGGTGGCTCCTTCTGCCGCTGGCCGCCACGGCGTGGACCCTGGTGCACGAGTCCGGGGTGCACGCCACCGTCGCCGGGGTGCTGCTCGCTTTCACCGTCCCGGTGAACGGGCGCGACGGTGTGGACCTTGCCCACCGGCTGGAGCACCGCTGGCGCCCGATCTCGGCCGGTTTCGCGGTGCCGATCTTCGCGTTCTTCGCGGCCGGCGTCACGATCAGCGGCGGTGCCGGCCTCGGCGCCACCGTCACCGTGGCCGCGATCGCCGGTCTGGTGGTGGGCAAGCCGATCGGCATCACCCTCTCCGCCTGGCTGGTGCAGCGCTTCACCCGGGCCCGCCTCGCCGAGGGCCTGAGCTGGTGGGACGTGATCGGGCTGGGCCTGCTCGGCGGCATCGGCTTCACCGTGTCGCTGCTGATCAGCGAGCTGGCCTTCGGTTCCGGCACCGAGGCCGACAGCCAGACGAAGCTGGGTGTGCTGGCCGGCTCGCTGCTCGCGGCCCTGCTCGCGACCGTGCTGCTGCGCATCCGTAACCGGCACTACCGGCGGATCTGCGCCGCGGAGGCGGCCGACGACGACGCCGACGGCATCCCCGACGTCTACCAGCGGCCCTAGCAGCCGACCGGCACGCCGTCGGTGTTCTGCAGCGAGACGACGATCTGCGCGGTCGGCACCCGCAGGCTCTCCCGGGTCTGCACGTCGTAGAAGACCGTGGTGCCGGCGGCCTGCCCGAGGAAGAGCAGGCACCGGCGCTCCATCAGGTTCTGCAGTCCCGGCGGGCTGGTCACGCTCCACGCCAGCTCGGCCGGCACCGCCTGCACCGCCAGCACCGGGATGCGCACGGTGCCCGCGAGGTGCACGTTGCGGATCGTGTAGCCGTTCCGCGCCTCGGTGCCCTCCAGCCAGGCCGCGATCGGCAGCAGGATCAGGACGACGACCAGCGCGGCCCAGGCGCACCGCAGCACGAGCCGCGCCACCAGCCTTCGCCCGGGGTTGCGGCGCACCCGCCGGCCCGTCATCCGTACGACGAGGCGCCGTATCCCGTGCCCGGTGCAGGCGATCACGAGGAAGACGATCGTGACCACCAGCACGAGTTCGATGGTGCCGACGAGCTGGCTGGAGAGGATCTCCACGTAGCCGTAGCCGACCTCCTGCGGGGTGGCACGCAGCTGCGCGTAGAAGAGGACGTAGGCCAGCCGCAGCACCCCGTAGAGCGCCAGCCCGACGACGCTGATCAGGGGCACCGCGTACCGCACCGTCCAATCCAGCAGCGCGGTGCCGGCCGGGGTCCGCGCCGGCCGCCGGTCCGGCCTCAGCCGCCGACCTCGAAGGACTTGCACGTGCCCCGGTCGCAGTCCTTTGCCTGCGGCGGCCCCGGCTCGATCCAGATCCCGTAGCGCCCGGGCACGGTGCTCGCCGGAACCACCCACCGCAGCATCCCCTCTCCGGAGCCGTCCACCACGGTGTCGGGCAGCTTCGCCAGGTAGCGCAACCGTTCCCCGCTGGGTGTCTGCTTTCCCCGCCGCCGGTACACGGCGGCGCCCACCGTCTGCCCCGGGCGGTAGCCGGCCATCCGGACGCGCACGCTCTGACCGGGTCGCAGCGCGGGCTGCCCCGGACGAGTGTCATCGGTGATGGCCGCCCGCGGTTCGGTGCTGCGTTTCACCACGATGCGGCCGGAGGTCAGCGGGGGCGTCCCCGTGATCTGGAACTGGTAGGTGCCGAGCTCGGTCATCCCGTCGCCCTCGGCGCCCGGCTGGACCGCCCAGTCCCAGGTGGCCCCGTTGTAGTGGGCGGCGGGCTCGATCCGGTCACCGTCCGGGCTTTCAATACTCAGGCGCGGAGACGCGTTCCCGGCGTATCCGTCCACGCAGAGCCGCAACTCCTCGAGGCGTTCCGCCTCGATGTACAGCCCGGTGGCGCCCGCCGCGATGGTCGTGCACCCGCTGTCCGGCCAGTTGGAGAAGATCCATTGGATCCAGCTCGGGGGCCGCCGCCGCGGACGCCAGTTCGGCGCGGCCTCCGCGGCGCCCGCTGCGGCCAGCGGATGCCGGGCCGCGCTGACGACAGTCAGCTCCTGCGCCGGCGCCAACTCGTCGGCGGAGGTGCATCCGCTGAGCAGGAGCACCCCGGCCAGTCCCGCCCCGGCCAGACGCCGCCGTCCGGTCCTCTCGCCACGCTGCATCACCAGCTCACTCCCCGTCCCCGCCGACCTGGTAGCCCTCGCAGGCTCCGCATCCGTCCCAGGAGTCCGGGCCGGTCTCGATCCAGATTCCGTAGTATCCGGGCGCCAACTCCGCCGGAACCAACCACCGGAACGTCCCCTCACCGGATCTGCCCACCACGGTGTCCGGCAGATCCGCCAGATAGCGCATCCGGTAGTCGTCGGGTAGGTCCTGGTACAGGGCGGCGCGCACCGTGTGGCCGGGGCGGTAGCCGGCCAGCCGGGCCCGCACACTGTCGCCGGGCCGCAACGCACGTTTCTCCCCGCCTCGGTCGTCGGCGAAGACCACTCGGCGTTCGGGGCTGCGCCGCACCACGATGCGGCCCGAAGTCACCAGCGTCACCGGGCCGCCGTCCTGCGGCTCCCGCGTGATGTCGAACCGGTAGGTGCCGAGCCGCGCGAGTCTGTCGCCCTCAGCTCCCGGCTGGAGGTCCCACGTCCACTTGTCGCCGCGGTAGAGGGCGGGGATCTCCCGCCGCGGACCTTCCGGTGTGCTGATCCAGAGGTGGAGCGACGGGCTCACCGGATAACCCGCGACGCAGAGGCGGAACCATTCGAGGCGTGTCGCCTCGATCCGCACCGCGGGGGCATCGGCCGGGATCGTCGAGCAGTGGTCGGTGCCGTTGTTGGCGAACCACCACTGGATGAAGCCCGGCGGCTTGCGTCGCGGGCGCCGCGTCGGCGCGGCGTCGACAGCGCCGGCTACCGCCACCGGGTGCCGGGCCGCGCTGACCACGGACCTCTCCCCCACCGGCACCAGCCCGTCGACGGCGCTGCATCCGCTCAACAGCAGGGCCGCCACCAGGCCCGCCCCGGTCAGGCGCCGCCGCACCGCTCTGTGGTCACGCTGCATTCCCGCTCACTTCCGTCCTGTCCGGACGCTCACTATGCGGCCGGACAGGACGGGCGGCAGGCGATACCGCTCAAAGACCCTTCGGTCGGGTGATGGTGCAACTGTCCTGGTCAGCGCCGAGTTCGGTGACCTCGTCACCGAGCTGGACCCGCCACGGCAGCGCGTCCCCGGCACGCCCGATCCGGATCTGCGAGCCCTCCCGGACGACCGTGAAGACGCTGTCCGCACCGGCCGGACCCGGCACGACCACCGCCGTCCGGCCTTCCGCCGGCTCGAACAGCCGCAGGGTCACCCCGTCCCGGTAGTCGTAGTCGGGCCGGTCCTGGCGGGCACCGACCGGGACGACCGCGCCCGGACGGACCAGCAGCGGCACGCTGTCGAAGCCGTGCGCCTCGCGCACCCAGCCCGGCCCCTCGACGACCTCGCCGTCGGTGTAGCGGGTCCAGCGGCCCGCCGGCACGTAGTACCGCACGTCGCCGCCGGCGGTGAAGACCGGGGCGACCAGCAGGTCACCGCCGAGCAGGTACTGCCGGTCCAGGTGGGTGACCGCCGGGTCGTCCGGGAAGGCGAACGCCATCGGCCGCATCACCGGCAGGCCTTCCAGGTGCGCCTCGCGGGCCGCGCCGAACAGGTACGGCATCAGCCGGTACTTGAGGTGGGTGAAGGTGCGCAGCACGTCCACCGCCTCCTCGTCGAAGTCCCACGGCACCCGGTACGACGTGCTCCCGTGCAACCGGCTGTGTGAGCTGAGCAGCCCGAACGCGATCCACCGCTTGAACACGGCCGGGTCCGGCATCCCCTCGAAACCGCCGATGTCGTGGCTCCAGAAGCCGAACCCGGACGACATCAGCGACAGCCCGCCGCGCAGGCTCTCCGCCATCGACTCGAAGTTGCTGGAGTTGTCCCCGCCCCAGTGCACCGGGAACTGCTGCCCGCCGACCGTCGCCGACCGGGCGAACAGCACCGCCTCCCCCTCACCGCGGGTCTCCCGGAGCACGTCGAAGACGACCTGGTTGTAGAGCTGCGTGTAGTAGTTGTGCATCCGCTCCGGGTCGGAGCCGTCGTGCCACACCACGTCGGTCGGGATCCGCTCGCCGAAGTCCGACTTGAAGGCGTCCACGCCCATCTCCACGAGCGCGCGCAGCTTGGCCGCGTACCACTCGCGGGCGTCCGGGTTGGTGAAGTCGACCAGGCCCATGCCGGCCTGCCACAGGTCCCACTGGAACACGTCGCCGTTCGCGCGGCGTACCAGATAGCCCTTGGCCTTGCCCTCGGCGAACAGCGCCGAGCGCTGGGCGATGTAGGGGTTGATCCAGAGGCAGGTCCGCAGCCCGCGGGCGGCTAGCCGCTTGAGCATGCCCGGCGGGTCGGGGAAGACCCGCGAGTCCCACTCGAAGTCGCACCAGGAGAACTCGCGCATCCAGAACGTGTCGAAGTGGAAGACGCTCAGCGGCAGGTCCCGGTCGGCGAACCCGCCGACGAACTTGTTCACCGTCTCCTCGTCGTAGGACGTGGTGAACGACGTGGTCAGCCAGAGGCCGAAGGACCAGGCCGGCGGCAGCGCGGGCCGCCCGGTGAGCGCGGTGTACCTGCGGATCACGTCGGCCGGCGTCGGCCCGTAGATGACCAGGTAGGACAGCGACTGGCCGGCCACGCTGAACTGGGTGCGGGACACCATCTCGGAGGCGACCTCGAAGGACACCTTGCCGGGGTGGTCGACGAGCACGCCGTAGCCGCCGTTGGTGAAGTAGAACGGGACGTTCTTGTAGGCCTGCTCGCTGCTGGTGCCGCCGTCCTCGTTCCAGATGTCGATGCTCTGGCCGTTCTTCACGAACGGGCCGAAGCGCTCGCCGAGGCCGTAGACCGTCTCGCCGACGCCCAGGTCGAGCTGCTCGTGCACATAGCTCTCACCGTCATCGGTGTCGACGATGCCCATGCCCTTCCAGCCGCTGCCGGTGATCCGCCGGCCCTCGGCGAGGAAGTCGAGTCCCCACTTCTCCCCCGGCGTGAACCGCGCGGTCAGCGCGCCGGAGGTGATCGAGGTGTCGTCCACGACGACGTCGACCGGCGACTCGGCGATCTCGAAGACCGGCAGGCGTGGTTCCAGGCCCTGGAAGTGCTCGATGGTGACCCGGATGACGTCCGGTGCCGGGGCCGAGCAGGTGATCGTCATGAGCGGGGCGTTGAGGGTGTCACCGCGATGCCGGACCGGGCGGGTGGCGGCGTAGACGGTCAGCGAGTCGGGCGCGGGGACAGTGTCCTGCAGGTGTGCGGGGTGGAGCACGGTGAGACCGGCACGCTTACGCCAATAGCCGTCGGTGAACTTCATGAGGATCCTTTACTTGATGGCACCGGCGGCGATGCCGCGCGTGAGGGTCCGCTGGAAGATGAGGAAGAAGAGCATCGCGGGCAGGATGCCGATCAGCGCGGAGGCGCTGGTCGTGGTGGCGTCCATCATCCGGTCGCCCTGCAGGACGCCGAGGGCCACCGGGACGGTCTGGTTGTCGTTGGAGATCAGGAAGATCAGCGGCAGGAAGAACTCGTTCCACGTCCAGATGAAGAAGAACGTGAAGAGCACGCCCAGCGTCGGCATGCTGACCGGGACCACCACCCGCCACAGCGTGCGCCACTTGCCGGCGCCGTCGATGGCCGCGGCCTCCAGCAGTTCGCGCGGGAACTCGTGGTAGACCGAGGTCAGCAGGTAGGTGCCGAAGGCGCTCTGGATGACCGTGAAGATGATGATGATCGCGATCAGGTTGTCGTAGAGGCCGGCTTCCTTGGAGATGTAGTACAGCGGGTAGACCAGCACCTCCTGCGGCAGCAGGTTCGCGACCAGGAAGAACACCAGGAACCAGATGCGGCCCTTGACCCGGCCGATGCCCAATGCGTACGCGTTGAGGATGCTCAGCACCACGCCGAGGACCGCGACGACCAGGCTGGTGATGAAGCTGTTCCAGAGCTTCTGCCCGAAGTTGACCCGGTTCCAGAAGTCGACGATGCCGTCCCAGTAGAGGCTCGTCGGGATGGAGAGCGGGCCGCTGCCCGCGTACTCCGCCGGGCTCTTCACCGCGTTGACCGCGACCACCAGCAGCGGCCCGACCAGCAGCAGGAGCAGAACCAGCAGGCCGGCGAGCACGAAGAACCGGACCGGGTTGCGGTGCCGCAGCGCCTTCGGCGCATCGTCCTCCGGGGTACGGGCGGGAGCCTTCGTAGCCGTGACGGTCATGACTGCTCCTCAGCCCGGTGCTGCAGCCGCAGGAAGACGAAGGCCAGCACGACGATCAGCACAGTGAGCACGGTGGAGATCGCCGAGCCGTACCCGACCTGGGCTTTCTCGAAGAAGTTCTTGTAGGCGAAGTACGACGGCACGAGCGTCGCGTTGCTCGGCCCGCCCCCGGTGAGCACGAAGACCTGACCGAAGATCTTGAGCGCGGCGATCGTGGTGGTGATCAGCACGACGTAGAACTCGGGCCGGATCATGTGCACCGTGATCTTGCGGAAGCGCTGCCACCAGGTCGCGCCGTCCAGGTCCGCGGCCTCGTAGATGGAGGGGTCGATACGCTGCAGCCCGGACATGAACATGACGATCGGGTAGCCCAGCTGGAACCAGATCATCACGGCCATCACGCTGTACAGCGCGTAGTCCGGGTCGCCCAGCCAGTTCTTCGCGAGGCCGCCCAGCCCGACCGACTCGAGGATCTTGTTGAGCGCGCCGTAGCTGGGATGCAGAATCCAGCTCCAGACGATGCCGGTGACCGCGACCGGGATGACCTGCGGCAGGTAGTAACCGGAGCGGAAGAAGCCGGCCCAGCGGTCGCTGAAGTGCTTGGCGACGTAGTCGAACAGCACCGCCGCCAGCACCAGGCCGAGCAGCGTGGGGATCACCGCCATCGCGATGATCAGCAGGATGATGTTGCTGAACGACTGCCAGAACAGGGCGTCGCCGAACAACCGGGTGTAGTTGTCGAACCCGACCCAGCGCGGGTCACCGACCCCGGTCCACTTGGTGAAGCTGACGTACACCGTCATGACCAGCGGCACGATGATCACCAGCAGCGACGCGAGCACGCCCGGGATCAGATAGACCGCGTAGCCCTTGCTTTTAGCCATACCGGCTCCCTTTCGCGGCGCGGGCGGCGGGTCACCCCACCGCCCGCGCGTTGCGCTCACTTGCCGAGGTCGGCCAGGTTCTCGTTGTACGGGCCGGCGATCTCGTCGAGCATCGCGTCCGGGGTCTTCGAACCGTTGATCAGGCCCTGCACGCCCGCGACCAGCACGTCGTAGTAGCCGGGCGCCGGCCAGTCCGGGTAGAAGGCGAGACCGTCACTGGTCGAGATCTTGTTGAAGGTCTCCACCAGCTCCTTGTTCTTCGGGTCGGTGATCTGCGCCGGGTCGGCCGCCACCGGGACACCGCCGCTGTTGCCGAGCAGCGCCTGGATCTCCGGCGTCATGGTGATGTCGATGAAGTCGTACGCCAGCGCCTTGGCCTTGCTCTTCTCCGGCACCACCCACAGGTTGCCGCTGGAGCCCGGGTGCAGGTTGTTGCCGGGGAACAGGAAGGTGCCCCACTCGAAGCTCTTGATCTCGTTGGCGAACCGGCCGTACCACCAGCTGCCGGAGATCAGGATCGGGAACTTGCCCTGGGTGAAGGCCACGCCCATGTCCTCGGCCTTGATGCCGGCCGAGTCCTTGGCGATGTAGCCCCTCTTCACCCAGTCGGCGAAGGTCTGCGCGCCGTAGGTCAGCTGCGGACCCTTGAAGTCGACCTTGTTCTTGTAGAGCTGGTAGTCGTCCACGAACGCGCGGTCGGCCTTGGAGAGCGCCAGCTCGTAGAAGATCTGCTGAGCCGGGTACTCGGCGCCGCCCACGGAGAGCGGGGTCACGCCGGCCTTGACGAAGGTGTCCATCGCGGCGGTGAACTGATCGAGGGTGGTCGGCACCTCGACCTTGTGCTTCGTGAACAGGTCCTTGTTGTAGTAGACCATCACGTACTCGCCGTAGTTGGGCACGCCGTAGAACTTGCCGGAGCCCATGATGCCGTCTTCGTCGTACTTGGCGGTGGTCTGCAGGCTCGGGCTCAGCTTCTTGTCCCAGCCACGCTCGGTGGCCTGGTCGCTGAGGTCGGTGAGCAGGCCCTGCTTGGAGAGCAGGCCGGCGGTCGCGTTGCCCTTGTTGTACTCCAGGATGTCCGGCGCGCTGTCCGAGTTGAGGATCATCTGGGCGTTCTGCTGGATCTGCTCGAAGCCCTTCTCCTCGAACTTGACCTCGACGCCCGGGTGCTTCTCCTTGAAGATCTCGATCGCCCGGTTCCAGGCGATGCCCATCGCGCTGGTCGGGCCCTCGTAGTGCCAGAGGGTGAGGGTCTTCGCGTCGGCGCCCTCCTCGGCGCCGCCGTCGTCGCCGCCGCAGGCGGTCAGGCCGAGGGTCGCCGCGAGCAGCAGCGCACCGGCCGCGAGGCCGGATCGTGATCGGAACATTGCCGTCCTCCCAGGGGGCTGGGTTGGTGAGATCGCAGAATTCGTCGGAGCCGGTGCGACACCACCGTCGAAGCGCTTCGACGAACCGAACGCCTCTGTCGAAGCGCTTCGACGGCGTGCCTTGCCGAGACGCTATGGAACGAGCGCCATTCGTGTCAACGGTGTGACGGCGGGATTTCGCGGCAGCTGTCCCGCTCGACCAGACCCGGCGCGAGCAGCCGCGTGTACTCCACGCTGCGGCCGTCGAGCAGCCGCATCGCGGTCTCCACGGCGATCGTGCCGACGTCGTGCGCCGGGATGTCGATCGAGGTCAGGTGGACCGGCATCGAGATCGCCACGTCCCGCGGGCAGATCGCGACGATCGAGATGTCCTCCGGCACCCGCCGGCCGGAGGCCTGCAACAGGTCCAGCAGCGGTCGCAGCGCCTCCTCATTGTGCACGACCAGCGCGGACAGGGCGGGCAACTCGGCGTCGATCTCGGCCAGGCAGGCCCGGACGCCCTCGGCGCCCGGCTCGCACGGATGCGTGACGGTGCGCAGGCCCAGCTCGGTCGACGCCTCCAGGAAACCGGAGAGGAACCGGTCCGCGTACGTCGTCTGCCGCCGGTAGACCGCGGGTGACGGGCCGACCAGGCCGATGCGCCGGTGGCCGTGGCCGGCGAGGTGCGTCAGCGCCTCCCGGGCGGCGGCCGCGAAATCCAGGTCGACGCAGGCGATGCCGGTGTGGTCGGCGGGCAGGCCGATCAGCACCGACGGCTGCTTGAGCCGGCGCAGCGCGGGGATCCGCATGTCGTCGCGTTCCAGGTCCATCAGTATCAACGCGTCGACCATGGTGCTGTGCGCCACCCGCTCCAGCCCGGCGGTGCCCTCGTCCTTGGTCAGCAGCAGCACGTCATGGTTGTAGGACCGGGCAGCCGTCACCACCGCGGTGGCGAACTGCATGATGACCGGCACGTTGACGTCCACGCGCAGCGGCGCGACCAGCGCGATCACGTTGGTCTTGCTGCTGGCCAGGGCACGCGCGCCGGCGTGCGGGTGGAAACCGAGCTCGGCGATCGCGGCCTGGACCCGGGCGCGGGTCTCCGCCGAGATCGGGCGACGGCCGCTCAGCACGTAGGACACCGTGCTGGGCGACACTCCGGCCGCCCGGGCGACGTCGTTGATCGTCGGCACTGCGCCTCCCCAAGTCGCCACGGCCTCTCCTTTCGTCGATCCTACTGATCAACCCGGCCCCACCTCCCCGGGCCGCCATTGCGTGAACTTCAGGCGCGCTCCGCACCCCAACTCCCGACAACCCCAGCCCACCTCGCTGTGTGTGAAGTTGGGGGGGGGGGCGGGGCCCCCCGAAACACGCGCCGGGTGGGCGCGGGGGCTGGGGGGCGC
>NZ_JBEZZB010000122.1:0-6045 GCF_040638955.1 Actinoplanes sp. NPDC024001 | reverse complement strand
CCCTTTGTGTGGGTGTTCTGCGGGGCCGCGCGCCCCCCCCAACCACCCCACGGCGGGTGTCAGCGGATGTGGAAGGCGGCGAGCCGCAGGCCGGGGCTGGGCACGAGATACACGTCCTGGCGGCCGGTTGCCCGGGCCAGCGACGTGGTCACCGTCGTGTAGTTGTAGATGCCGCCGGTGTCGGCGACCGTGGCGGTGCCCAGCAGGCGGCCGGTCGGCGAGCCCAGCCGGATCTGCACGGTCCCGGCGCCGGCGGCGCGAGCCGTGAAGGTGGTCCCGCCGCGCAGCGCGGCGTCCCGGAAGGCGATCCAGTCGCCGGCCTTCGACGCCCCGACCACGGTGCCGCGGGCCTTGCTCTCGTCGAGCAGGCGCACCCCGGCGTACGCGTCGAAGGTCTCCGCCCGTGTCTCCTTGGCCAGGTCACGGGCCGGGATGGTCTCCCCGCGCACCGCAAGGGCCTCACGCCGCCGGATGTCCTGCGACGAGGGGCCGAGCAAGATGTCGTAGACCGAGGTCTCGACCACCCAGCGCTGCCGGGTCTGATCCCAGCGGGCCAGGTCGGCGGGTCTCAGCCCGAACGTGACCGTCTTCGTATGCCCGGCCGCCAGATGCACCTTCTGGAACCCGCGCAGCTGCTTGTTCGCCGTGGCGTCCCGCGAGCTCCGCTGGTGCGTGTAGAGCTGCACCACCTCGTCACCGGCCCGCTTACCGGTGTTGGTGACGGTCACGCTGACCTTGCCGTCCCGCACGCGCGGAACCCCGTAGCGGAAGCTGGTGTACGACAGGCCGTGCCCGAACGCGTACAGCGGCTTGGCGTCGCTGTAGAGGTAGGTCTGCTCGCTGCCGATGATGTCGTATTCGAGCAGGTCGTCCGGCAGTTGCGCGGTGGAGCGGTACCAGGTCTGGGTGAGCCGGCCGGACGGGTTGACGTCGCCGTAGAGCACGTCGGCCACCGCGTGCCCGGTCTCCGCGCCCGCGTGCGTGGTCCACAGGATGCCCGGCACGTGCCGCTGCGCCCAGTTGATCGTCTGCGGGTAACTGCTCTGCAGCACCACGACGGTGTTCGGGTTCGCCGCCCGGACCGCCCGGATCAGCGCCTCCTGCCGGGCGCCGAGGTCGGTCGAGGTGCGGTCGTGCACCTCACGCCCGGCGACGAACGGGTCGGTGCCGACCACCACGACCGCGGTGCGCGCCTTCTTCGCGGTGGCGGCGGCCGAGGCCACCCCGTCGACCAGCACTTCCTTGGTGAAACGGGCGGCGCCGGCGGCGTCCGGCGAGCCGAGGGCCAGGTTGCCGTCGGCGCCGATCGTCACGTAGGTGTTCGCGCCGAACCAGGACTCCTGCGTCTCGTAGCCGGCGTAGTGCAGCACGTAGGTGCCGTCGGACTGTTCCTCCAGCTTGAACTGCTGCTGCACGAACCAGCCGGTCGGGTTGTTCTCCACGGTGACGAACGGGCCCCAGTTGTAGCCGAGCAGCTTGCCGTTGCCCACGTTGCGCAGGGTGGAGACGCCGTCGCCCCAGTCCACGCTGTCGAACTGGGCGGCCGGCGTGGGCGTGGTCTCGACGACGCCGGCCGGGCCGGAGCCGCCGGTCACGTACCGGCCGGTCGCCACGTCCTTCAGCGCGATCCGGTCGGCGCCGAACGCGGTGGTCACCGAGGACGCCCGCTCGCGGATGCCGTCGAGCACGGTGACCTCGTACGGGAGCTGTCCCCCGTACCAATCGGTGTAGAGCTTGTCGGCCAGCGGACCGACGACCGCGACGTCACCGCCCGCCTGGAGTGGCAGCAGGCCGGTGTTCTTGAGCAGGACCGACGCCTCGGCGGCGGTCTCCCGGGCGAGCGCGCGGTGCGCGGGGCTGTCGATCACCGACGGCGAGATGTCCGCGTGGGGCCCGCCGTCCGGGTCGAACTCGCCGAGCCGGAACCGGATGCTCAGCGCGTTGCCCACCGACTCGTCGATGTCGGCCTCGGTGATCAGGCCCTGCGCGAGCGCCTGCTTGACCGCGGTGGTCGTCGGCTCGGCGTTGGTGTCGTTGACCGTGAAGCTGTCCAGGCCGGCCTTGAGGATGGCGGCATTCGCCTCGGCCTGGGTGGCGAAGTATTGCTGCGAGCCGGTCAGGTTGGTCGGCGCCCAGGCGTCGCTGACGTTGAACAGCCGCCGGTCGCTCCAGTCCCGCACGATCCCGGCGAGGTCCGGGTCCACGGTGGCCGGCCGCCCGTTGATCAGGTTGTAGGAGGCCATCACGCCGGTCGCCGCGTCGTTGTTCAGGGCGATCTCGAACGGCTTGCGCTCGTATTCGTTGAGCACCCGCTGCGGCACGTTCGACGAGGTGACGTCGCGTTTGGTCTCGTTGTTGTAGGCCGCGTAGTGCTTCAGGGTCGGCGCGGTCTTCAGGTGGTCCGGGTCGTCACCCTGCAGACCCCGGCCGTAGGCGGTGGCGATCGCCCCGGTCAGCAGTGGGTCCTCGGAGTAGCCCTCCTCGTTGCGGCCCCAGCGCGGGTCGCGCAGCGGATTGATCACCGGCGCCCAGGTGTTGAGGCCCCAGAGCACCGGGTCCCGCCGGTGGAAGCCGCGCAGCTCGTCGCCGACCGCCGAGCCGACCCGGTTGATCAGCTCCGGGTCCCAGGTGCTGGCCAGGCCCACGGCCTGCGGGAACACCGTCGCCGTGGCGTCGACCTTGGCGCCGTTGTTGCGGTAGTCGTTGGACCAGGCGACACCGTGCAGCGCCTCGGTGCCGGCCTTGAACACCTCGATGCCGAGGCGTGGGATCGCCGGTTGATATTGATGGAGCAGGGAGATCTTCTCGTCGAAGGTGAGCCGGCCGACCAGGTCGTCGACCCGGGTCTCCAGCGGCAGGCTCGGATCACGGAACGGATGGGCGGGGTCGGCCTGTGCGGCCCCCGGTGTGAGGGGCACGACCAGCAGGGCGGCGGCGAGGACGGCCAAACCGCGTTGTCGCATGGCGGTCTCCTGAATGTGGGCATGGCGAAGAGCCGCTTCGCACGTCGTCGAAGCGCTTCGATGCGGTGGGGTCACCATAGATCGGGGCTGATGCGACAGGCAACCACTCCCGGCCGCTTTCGGCGCAAACCCGGGGCGGCCGCGGGGCAGAATGGACCGGTGCGACTTATCGTCATCGGCGGCGATGCGGCGGGGATGTCCGCGGCGTCCCAGGCCCGCAAACGCCGCGGCCAGGCAGACCTGCAGATCCTCACGTTCGAGAAAGGCGACTACACGTCGTACTCGGCGTGCGGGATCCCGTACTGGATCGGCGGCCTGGTCGACGGGCCGGACGAGCTGATCGCCCGGGATCCCGCCGCGTTCCACGACGCCGGCATCGAGGTGCGCACCGGGCACGAGGTCACCGGCATCGACCTGGACGCGCGGACCGTCACGGTCCGCGACCTCGCCGCCGGCCGGGAGGTGCGGGAGGGTTTCGACGAGCTGGTCTACGCGACCGGCGCCAGCCCGGTGCGTCCACCGTGGGCACGGACCACCGCGGGCGGCGTCTTCGGCGTGCAGACGCTCGGTGACGGCGCGGCGGTCAACGCCTGGCTGGAGACGACACCGAAACCGGAGACCGCGGTGGTGATCGGCGCCGGCTACATCGGCGTCGAGATGGCCGAGGCGTTCGCCCGGCGCGGCCTGCGGGTCGCCCTGATCGAGCGGGCCGAGCAGCCGATGTCCACCGTGGATCCGGACATGGGCGCCCTGGTCGCCGAGTCGATCCGCAAGATCGGCATCGACCTGCGCACCGGCGTCACCGTGCAGGGCCTGGAGACGGCCGGCGGCCGGATCTCCGCGGTGGTCACCGACAGCGGGACGCTGCCGGCCGACATCGTGGTCCTGGGCCTGGGCGTACGGCCGAACAGCGCGCTCGCCGAAGCGGCCGGCATTGCGCTGGGCGCCTCCGGGGGTCTCGTGCCGGACCTGCGCCAGCGGGTCGGCGACGGCGTGTGGGCGGCCGGCGACTGCACCGAGGTGCTGAACCTGGTAACCGGCCGCCGGATGTACGTCCCGCTCGGCACCCACGCCAACAAGCAGGGGCGGGTCGCCGGGATCAACATCGGCGGCGGCTACGCGACCTTCCCCGGCATCGTCGGCACCGGCATCACCAAGATCTGCGACCTGGAGGTGGCCCGGACCGGCCTGAGCTCCAAGGAGGCCGAGGCGGCCGGCTACCGCTTCGTCACCGCGTCGGTCGACTCCACGAACCGGGCCGGCTACTTCCCCGGCGCGGTGCCGATGACCGTCAAGGTGATCGCCGAGCAGGACACCGGCCTGCTGCTCGGCGCGCAGATCGTCGGCAGGACCGAGGCGGCCAAGCGGATCGACGCCTTCGCGGTGGCGATCTGGAACCGGATGACGGTCACCGAGATGACGGCGCTGGATCTGGGCTACGCGCCGCCGTACGCCCCGGTGTGGGACCCGGTCCTGATCGCCGCCCGCAAGGCGGGCGAGGCCCTCTGACCCCGCCGCTGCCGCATTGCCCTCACCGACACCGCACGCCAGCCACCTCTCACAGCTGACGGCCAGCGCTGCCCCCGCGGGCACGACACGACACTGGGCGCCAGCTGGACCTCACGGCTGACCGCCAGCGCCGGCCCAGCGGGCACAACACGACACTGGGCGCCAGCTGGACCTCACGGCTGACCGCCAGCGCCGGCCCAGCGGGCACAACACGACACTGGGCGCCAGCTGGACCTCACGGCTGACCGCCAGCGCCGGCCCAGCGGGCACGACACGACACTGGGCGCCAGCTCCGGAGGGCTGATGGCGGGGTGACGGGTCAGGGGGTGTGGCGGGCGGCGGCGAGCAGCGACCAGGCGACGAAACCCCAGATCACGCCGGCGATCAGGTTGCCGCCGGCCTGGGACAGGATGATCGAGGTGAGCCAGACCAGTACCAGGGCGGCCGCGAGCGGGCGCGGCAGGGTGCGGGTGCGCCAGGTGGCGACGGCCAGCATGATCGAGCCGGCCAGCCAGAACAGGTTGGCCGGGGCGGCGACGATCGGGAACCACGAGTAGTCCTGGTCGTGCAGGTTGGTGCTGGTCATGCCGAGAGCGAGCAGGCCGGCGCCGGCGACCGCGAGGTAACCGCCGATCCGGGCGGTGCGGGTGCCGGCCAGTCTGCCGAGGGCCAGGTAGCCGGGGATCCAGAGCACCAGGGCCGCCGCCACCATGGCCAGCAGCACATGCTCGGAGGTGTCGACGAGCGGGTTGCCGTCGTCGGATCGCACGGCCTGGATCGCGCCGGCGACCGCGGAGGCGATCGCTCCGGCGGCGGCCGCCCAGCCGGCGATCGGGCTGATCCGGGTAGTGGTGGTGGGTGCGGTGGTCGTCGTTGCTGTCATGCCGAGAAATCTAGGAATCGGACCCCGCCCCGCTCATCGGTCCGCGGTCGTCAGCGCGTACCTCCGAATGATGATCTTTATGCGCCTGGAGGATGACGCCCGCGCGCCGCGCGGATGGCTAGGGTCGCCGCTGTGGATGCCCTGACCACCCTCTCCCGGGTGCCGCGCCGCCCGCCGAAGGCGGATGTCGCGCTCACCGCCCTGCTCTGCGGATGGGCGGTGATCGAGGCCGTCACGCTGCCCGGTCCCGGCCCGCACTGGGAGCGGGTGGCGTTCGCGGCCGGGTTCACGCTGCCGCTGGTGCTGCGCCGCCGGGCGCCGGAGGCCGTGCTGGCCACGGTCGTCGCGCTGCTGATGCTGCGGGTCTTCACGATCACCGGGCCGGAGAACACCACGTTCCCGTTCCCGAGCATGCTGGTCGCCACGTTCTCGGTGGCGTTGCACGGGCGGCGCGTCGCCGTCGCGGTGCTCGGTGGCGTGACGACCGTCGCGGCGATGCTGCTGCTCTTCCCGCTCGGCTATTACTCGGACGAGCCGGACGTCGGGCAGGTGTTCATTCTCGGATTCTTCGTCACCGGGGCCTGGCTGGCCGGTTATCTGATCCGGGTCCGGGTGGCGCAGGCCGACGCCGCCGCGTCGCAGGCGGAGGCGCAGCGCGAGGCGGCCGCCCAGGCCGCCTTCCGGGCGCAC
>NZ_JBEZZB010000121.1:0-33297 GCF_040638955.1 Actinoplanes sp. NPDC024001 | reverse complement strand
GCTCGGCAGCATGCGACCGCGCATCGCCCGATGTCAATGCGACTCGTTAGCGCCTGTTTCGTAACAAGTTTTCCCGCGTCCCGATTCGCTCCGCTGGCCGGCACGCATCCGGCGCTGCTGGGCATCGACGGCGAGCGGTCACAGGCCGCCCGGGACGCCACCGACGCCGCGCTGCGCGCCGGGCTGGCCGGGCGGATCCTGCCGGCGGTCCGGGCCGCCGCGCAGGATCAGCCGCTCGACGAGGCGCTGCAGAGCCGCCTGGTGCTGGCGCTGGCCGCCGACGGGCACCGCGACCAGGCGCTGGCCGCCTACCGGGCGGTGCGTGAGCGGCTCGCCGACGAACTCGGCATCGATCCCGGCCCGGAGCTGCGGGCCGCCTACGCGAGGCTGCGGCGGCCCGCCGTGCAGCCGGTGCCGGCGGCCGCGCCGGCCCAGCTGCCGTCCGACCACCCGTTCTTCGCCGGCCGGTCGGCGCTGATCGAGCGGGCGCTGGCGTCGATCGAGCGGCAGCGCGCCGACGGGCCGGCCCTGCTGACGATCGACGGCATGCCGGGCGTCGGCAAGACCACCCTGGCGATCCATCTGGCGCACCGGCTGGCCGCCGGTTTCCCGGACGGGCAGCTCTACGCCGATCTGCGCGGCTACGACCCGCGGGCCGCGGTGCTGCGCCCGGCCGAGGTGCTGCGCGGCTTTCTCACCTGCCTCGGTGTGCCGCCCGCCGAGCTGCCCGGTGACCTGCCCGGCCTGGCCCGCCGCCACCGTGAGCTGCTGGCCGGCCGCCGGGTCCTGATCGTGCTGGACAACTGCCCGGACGCCCCGCTGATCCGCGACCTGCTCCCCGGCACACCCGGCAGCCTGGTGATCATGACGAGCCGGGCCGGTCTCGCCGGGCCCGGGGAGACGCTGCGGCTGGGCCTGCCCACCGTCGAGGAGGCCCGGGCGGCCCTGGCGCTGCGGCTCGGCGCCGACCGGCTCGCCGCCGATCCCGGCGCGGTCGACGAGATCATCTCCCGGTGCGGGCGGCTGCCGCTGGCGCTGGCGCTGGTCGCCGCCCGGATCGCCACGGTCCCGGAGGCCTCGCTGGCCGAGATCGCCGCGGAACTCGCCGAGGGCGCCGGGGACGCCGACCTGGCCGCCGCCTTCTCCTGGTCCTACCGGCGGCTGGTGCCGGCCGCGGCCCGGCTGTTCCGGCTGCTGCCGCTGCACCCGGGCACCGAGCTGACCGTGCCGTCGATCGCCGCCCTGGCCGGGGTGTCCGCGCCGGTGGCCCGGCTGATGATCGGCGACCTGGTCAGCCACGCCCTGCTGGAGCTGCGCGGCGACCGGCTGGAGATGCACCGGCTGCTGCGCGCCTACGCCGCCGAGCTCGCCGCCGACCGGGACTCCGCGGCCGAGCGGGAGGCCGCCACCCAGCGCATCCGCAGCTACCACCGGGCCCGTGCCCCGCACGTGCCGGTCACGCCCGCGCACAGCCACCGGCACGCCAAGGGCGCCGTACCGGAGGAACGGCGTGGTGCGGCGCGCGCCGGCGTACTGCTGTCGATCGGCGACGCCCACCTGGAGGCCGGCGATCCCGGCCGGGCCCGCGCCTGCTGGGAGAAGGCGCTGGCCGTGCTGCCCGGCGACGCCGGGCCGGTCGCCGACGAGTTGCGCGGCCGCCTGGACCGGATGGCGCGGGCCGCGTGAGTGCGCGACGGCTGAGGATCGTGGTGGTGGGTGGCGGGCGGATCGGCCGCCACCTGGTGCCGGCGCTGCACGCGGCCGGGCACGACTGCCTGCTGGCGACTCCCCGCACCGGGGTGGACGCCTGCTCCGGCGCGGGCCTGCCCGGCGCGCTGGCCGGGGCGGACGCCGTCGTGGACGTCACCAACTCGCCGTTCATGGACGAGGTGAGCGCCACGGCGTTCTTCGAGGCGGCCACGGCGAACCTGCTCGACGTCGGCGCCCGGGCCGGGGTCCGCCACCACGTGCTGACCGGTGTCCTCGGCGCGGAGCGGATGCCGGGGCTCGGTTACTGCCGGGCCAAACTCGCGCAGGAGCGCCTGGTCCGGGCCTCGGCCACGCCGTGGACCATCGTGCGGTCCACGCACACCTTCGAGTTCCTGGAGGTGCTGGTGCAGGTCAACACCGAGGAGCACACCGTACGCCTGCCGCCGCTGCGCCTGCGACCGCTGACCGCGGCGGACCTGGCCGCGGAACTCGCCGGGGTCGCGGCCCGGCCCGGCCGGGGCCGGACGGTCGAGGTCGCCGGGCCGCAGGAGATCACGCTGGACGAGCTGGCCCGCCGCACGGCCAGGCACGACGGCACCCGGCTCGACGTGGTCACCCAGCCGTCGGCGCGCCCGTTCTTCGGCGCCCAGGTGGGCGACCGGGCACTGCTGCCCGGCCCGGACGCCCGGCACACCGCGACCGGCCCGGCGACGTGGCTGGCCGGCCGGTGAGTGGCGGGCGCCACAGCGGCGCCGGTGAACCGGGCCGGGCCGTCCCCGTTGGCGGTCGACATGCAGTCCACCAACCTTCCCGGCCTCGCCGCGGACCTGCTCGCCCAGGCGCGCGGCGCACACAGCGGCCGCAGCGCGCACACCCTGTTCGGCAGCCACGACCACCATCTGCGGCAGACCGTCATCGCGCTTGCCGCCGGGCACCGGCTCGGCGAGCACAACAGCCCGGGCGAGGCCTCGCTGCAGGTGCTGCACGGCCGGGCCCGGCTGACCACCACGGCCGGCGAGTGGACCGGCCGGGCCGGTGACCACGTGATCATCGGTCCGGACCGGCACGAGCTGGCCGCACTGGAGGACACCGTGGTGCTGCTGACCGTACTGACGCCGCGCGGCTGACCGGCGCCGGCGGCCACCAGCTCGATGGACTGCCGCGCCGGCTCAACCAGCGGTGGGCGGAGTTGCGAAGACCTTGGCGAGTTCGGCGCGGTTGCGCACGCCGAGCTTCGGATAGCTGCGGTACAGGTGCACGCCGACCGTGCGCGGCGACAGGAACAGCTGGTCGGCGATCTCGCGGTTGGACAGGCCGGACGCGGCCAGCCGGCTGATCTGCAGCTCCTGCGGGGTCAGCGCGCGCAGCGCGCCGGGCATCGGATCGCCGTGGGCACGGCCCGGCAGGCCGCCGGCGGCGCGCAGCTCGGACTGGGCCCGGCGCGCCCAGGGCGCGGCGCCGGCCCAGAGGAAGGCGGTGGACGCGGCGGTCAGCTGGGTGCGGGCGAGCACGGGCTGGCGGTCACGGCGCAACCATTCCCCGTACGCCAGACGCGTGCGCGCCCACTCCAGCGGGTGCCGGTGCTCGCCCGCCGCCGCCACCGCCTCCCGGAACAGCCGGCCGGCGTCGCCGTCCCCGCTCAGCGCCCGGGCCCGCAGCACCAGATGCCGCAGCAGCCCGGAGTCGAAGACGGCGGCCTCGGCGGCGGCGGCCGCGACCGCCTCGCTGATGTCGGCGTCACCGGCCCGGTGCGCCGCCTCGGCCAGATCGCCGACCATGAACCCGGCGCCCCAGTCGCGGTGCCCGACCACCGCGAGCAGGTCCTCCACGGCGTCGGCGGCCCGGCCCTCGGCCAGCGCCAGCAGCCCGCTCGCCCAGGCGGCGTCGGCCGCGACGCCGGGAGTCTGCCCGGCCCGCCCGAGGTGCCCGGTGACCGCCCGCAGGGCCTCGTTCGCCGCGTCCGCGTCGCCGCGCCACGCGTACACCCGGGCGCTGATCGCGGCCGCGCCGGCCACCGCGATCGGCAGGCCGAGGTCGGTGCCCAGCCGCCGGGACTGTTCCGCGCAGGTCAGCGCCTCGGTGAGGTCGCCCGCCGCGAGCCGCAGGGCGGCGTAGCGGATCAGCGACATGCAGTGGTCGGTCAGCGAGCCGTCCTGGCGGGAACTGTCCACCGCCGCGCGATGGCACAGCTCGGCGACCGGCAGCAGCCGCAGCGCCTCGGCCGCCCCGCCCAGGCCCATCATCAGGTAGTGCTGGCCCAGGTTGACGGCCTGCCGGGCCAAGACCCGCACCAGCGGGGTGAGTTCGGCGGCGTGCCGCTCGGGCGCCACCACGGCGAGCGCCATCACCCGGTTCGGGTCGGCCGGGTCGAGGTCCATCGCCAGCAGTTCCCGCTCGACGCGTTCGCGTTTGCCGTCCAGGTCGAGGGTGGTCCAGGCGTCCATCGCGGCGATCGCGATCACCATGGGCTGCAGCGGGGTGCCGCCGACCTGGCGGGCCAGCTCGATCAGCTCGTCGGCGTCGCGGCCCCGGCTGCCGGTGGTGATCCGCAGGAAGTATTCCGGCAGGGCCAGGCCGGCGGCCACCACCGGATCCGACGACAGCGCCGTGGCCTCGGCGATCAGGCGCGCGGCGGCGGCCCGGTCACCGGCGCGCAGCCCGGCGTCGGCGGCCAGCCCGAGACGGCGGGCACCGGTGCCGGGCGAGGTGGACAGGCGGGCGGCTCGTTCGTACGCCGACATGGCCGCACTCATCGCGCCCCGCCCGCGGTAGCGATCCCCGGCCTGCTCCAGCCGGGCCGCGACGCTCTCGTCGCGGCCCAGGGTGGCCGCGGCCAGATGCCACGCCGCCCGGTCGGGGTCGTCCGGCAGGGCGGCGGCCAGCGCCCGGTGTGCCCGGCCGCGCTCGGTGAGCGAGCCCAGGCTGTACGCCGCCGCACGCATCAGCGGATGCCGGAACCGCACCGCCCCGTCCTGCACGGTCACCACCCCGGCCGCCTCGGCCGGCGCCAGATCCGCCGCGGTCAGTCCCCGGCCGGCCGCGGCCCGCCACAGCGCGCCCTCCGCCGCGTCGGCGTCGTCCGCCGCGGCCAGCAGCAGCAGCTCCCGGCAGCGCTGCGGCAGCCCGGTCAGCCGGTCACCGAAGACGTGCTCCAGCCGCTGGGTGAGCGGCACCGGCCGCGGCGCCGGGTCGGGCCGGGCCGCGTCCTGCGCCCGCGGCAGCTCCAGCAGCGCCAGCGGGTTGCCGAGCGCCGCGTCCAGGATCCGCGCCCGCACCGCCGGGCTCAGGCCCTCGGCGGCCGCGTCCAGCAGCGCGGCCGCCGACTGCGGCGACAGCGCGGTGATCTCCCGCTGCCGGGCGCCGGTCGCAGCCAGCGGGTCGGGGTCACCCTCGCGCAGGGTGGCCAGCAACCCGATCGGGGCGCTGTCCAGCCGGTCGATCACGAAGGTGAGCACCTCGGCGGTGGGCCGGTCGAGCCAGTGCACGTCGTCGACCGCGAGCAGCACCGGCGAGCGCTGCGCCGCCTCCTCCAGCAGGCTCAGCACGCCGAGCCGGATCAGCAGCGGGTCCGGCGCCGGGCCCTCGTCCCGCCCGAACAGCGTGCGCAGCGCCTCCGCCTGCCGCTGCGGCAGCTCCGCCGAACGCCCCAGCAGCGGGTGCAGCAGCTGGTGCAGGCCGGTGTGGGCGACCGTGGTCTCGCTCTGCACCCCGTGCGCCCACAGCACCGTGCGCCCGGCGCCGGCCGCCCGCCGGGCCACCTCCGCCAGCAGCCGGCTCTTGCCGATGCCGGGCGCGCCGCACAGCACCACCGCCGCACCGGGCCGCTCCAGCAGCGCGGTCAGCTCGGCCAGTTCGGTGTCACGCCCGACGAGGCCCTCCGTGTTCACCTGACGGATTCTTCCGCTGCTGTGGGCCGCGGGGCGAGCACCGGTGCCGATCGTCACTGCGCAGCGTCGCAGCCGTCACTCGTTCGTCAGTGGATGCGCACTGCGCCTTCCTAGCGTGACCGCATGTCACACCACCTCGACTCGCCCCTGGCCCGGCAGGACCCGCGGCTCAACATCACCGACCAGTACGTCTTCGACGACCGGGACGCCACCGTCCTGGTGATGAACGTGCGTACCTCGCTCGCCGGCGACTCGGGCCCGGCGGGCTTCCACGACGAGGCGAGCTACGAGTTCCGGGTGCACCTGGACGACGCGCCGCTGGAGAACCTGACGTTCCGGTTCGTGTTCGGCCCGCTCGGCGCCGGCGGGCAGGCGTACCGGGTGTCGCGGATCGAGGAGGGCGCCGCACCGGTGGAGATCGCCGCCGGCCGCACCGGCGAGCCGGTCACCGGCGCCGGCGGCGTCCAGGTCTGGGCCGGCACCGCGCGCGACCCGTTCTTCCTGGACCTCGGCCAGCTCGCCGAGGTGGACCGGCTGATCCAGCACGGCGAGGACGCCGACATCACCGGTTACCCGGCCGGGCGGGCCGTCGACAGCTTCGCCGGGTCCACGGTCGCGTCGATCGTGCTGCGGGTGCCGCAGCGTGACCACCAGCTCTTCACCGACCGCATGATCCGGGTGTGGAGCACCAGCCGGCTCGCCACCGACGCCGGCGGCTGGCGGCAGATCGGCCGGGCCGGTCTGCCGATGATCTGGCCGATCTTCCGCGACGCCGGCAGTGACGCGGCCAGCCAGGCCAACCAGACCCACCCCAGCGACGACTGGGCGCAGTACGCCAAGCAGATCCGGGACCTGATCGCGGCGGCGGTCCGGCGGCTCGGCACGACGGAGCGGCCGGAGGCGTACGCCCTCGCGGTCGCCCAGCGGGTCATCCCGGACACCCTGCCCTACCAGGTCGGCACCCCCGCGGTGTTCGGCTTCACCGACTTCAACGGCCGCCGGCTCGGCGACAACGCGCCCGAGGTCATGTTCTCGCTGGTCACCAACGCGGCGGTGAGCACCGGCCTGAGCGCGGGCGAGCAGAGCGGCGCCTTCCCGTACGTCACCCCGGCCTGACCCACCATCGAAGTAGAGGAGAACCACATGTCCGAGAACCCGACCGTTGTGCTGGTGCACGGAGCCTTCGCCGACTCCACCGCGTGGAACCCGGTCCTGGCCGGCCTCGCCGCGCGCGGCGTCGACGCGATCGCCGTCGCCAACCCGCTGCGCAGCCTCTACGGCGACGCCGAGTACGTCCGCGACGTCGTCGACGGCCTCCACCGCCCGGTGATCCTGGTCGGCCACTCCTACGGCGGCATGGTCATCACCGAGGCGGCGTCCAAACTCGACGCGGTGCGGGCCCTGGTCTACGTGGCCGCGTTCACCCCCGACCACGGCGAGTCCGCCCTGGAGCTGTCCGGCAGGTTCGCCGGCAGCACCCTCGGCGAGGCGCTGCTGGCCTACCCGATCACCGACGGCGGCAACGAGCTGCGCATCGACCCGGCGAAGTTCCCCGGCCAGTTCGCCGCCGACCTCGAGCTGGAGGACGCCGTCCTGCTCGGCCGCACCCAGCGGCCGGTCACCGAGACCGCGCTGACCGACGGCCTGAACACCGACCAGCCCGCCTGGAAGACGCTGCCCACCTGGCAGGTCTACGGCGACGCCGACCGCAACATCCCGGCCGAGCTGTTCCGCTGGCAGGTGAGCCGGTCGGCGCCGAAGGGGGTCCGCGAGGTGCACGGCGCGTCGCACGCGATCGCCGGCTCCCGGCCCGACGAGGTGACCGCCACCATCCTCGACGCGGTCGCCTTCACCACCGCCCACTGACCGCCCGCCGCTGCAGCGTGCCCGTCGCTGTTTCCGGCGGCGGGCACACGGCCTGACCCTCGCGGGGACGACATGCCATCCGACCAGCAGGTTCTCGAAGCACGGATGACCGCCGTGCACGCCGACCACGCGCGGGCGCTGTTCCGCTTCATCCTCGGGCTCACCAGCGGTCAGCGGCAGACCTCCGAGGATCTCACCCAGGAGACCATGGCGCGGGCCTGGCGGCACGTGAACGGGTTGCCGCCGACCGCGGAGGAGACCCGCCGGTGGCTGTTCACCGTGGCGCGCCGGCTGGTCATCGACACCGTCCGCTCGCGGCGGGCCCGGCCCGTCGAGATCGGCGTGGTCGACCTGACCTGGGCGGCCACCGGCCACGACGACACCGCCGACACCGCGCTGGCGACCTGGACAGTGCAGTCCGCCTTCGCTCAGCTCAGCGAAACCCACCAGGACATCCTCCGGGACGTCTACCTGCGCGGCGAGCCGGTCGAGCGGATCGCCGACCGGCTCGGCGTCCCGGTCGGCACGGTCAAGTCGCGAACCCACTACGCCCTCAAGGCGCTGCGCGCCGCGATGGCGCCCTGACGCGGCGAAGGAGCCCGCCATGACTGTCACCGCCGCACCGGACTGGAGACTCGACGTCACCGCGCTGGCGCGCCCGCCCGGGGTGCGCCTCTGCGGCGAGGTGGACATGTCCACCCTGCCCCTGCTGGAACTCGCGCTGGAGCTGCTGCTCGACTCCCCCGGCGACGTCACCGTCGACCTGCACGAACTGACCTTCATCGACGTGCCCGGCTCGCGGGCGCTGGCCGGCGCCGCCCTGCGGCTGCGCGCGGACGGGCGGCGGATGTGCCTGTCCGGCGCGGGCCCGCAGATCCGGCGGATCCTGCGGCTGCTCGGCTGGGACGGCCTGTTCCACTTCGGTTAGGGGCAGCCGGGCAGCGGTGCGCGCCGATATGGTCGGTCGTCGTGGAGCGGGCGATATCAGTGGCGTTGTTCATCCCGACGGTGATCGTGACCGTTCTGCTGTTCGCCGCGGTCATCCGCCGCCTGCTCGGCGTCCGGGTCGGACCGGCCCGGAGCCTGCCGGCCGCCCTGCTGGCGATGATCGTGACCGGTCCGGTGCTGACCGCGCTCGCCCCGCCGGACCCGACGTCGGTCACCGCCGGCGAGGGGTTCCTGCTGGTCCTCACCGCGGCGAGCGTGGCGTCCCTGCTCGCCATGGCGGTCCTGGTCATCCTGGAGGTGCTGCTGCCCACCGGTTCACTGCCCGGCCCGGTGGAGATGTGGCGGGGCGCCCGCCGCCGGCTCGCCCGTACCCGGCGTTATTGGACGATCGTGCGGATCGCGTTGCGGCACGGCCTCGGCCGGTTCCTGCGCGGCCGGCCGGCCGCCGGGCCGGACTCCGCGGCGTCGCGGCGCCGGCTGGCCCGCTCGCTGCGCGCCGCCCTCGATGAGGGCGGGGTCACCTTCGTCAAGGTTGGCCAGCTGCTCTCCACCCGGCGTGACCTGCTGCCGGCCGAGTTCGTCGACGAGCTGACCGCGCTGCAGGACCGCGCCGCGCCGGTGCCGTGGGACGAGATCGCGGCGGTGCTCACCGCGGAGCTCGGCGCACCGGTCGAGGAGGTGTTCGCCGCAATCGACCGGGAGCCGCTGGCGGCCGCCTCGGTGGCCCAGGTGCACGCGGCCCGGCTGCGCGACGGCACCGAGGTGGTGGTGAAGGTGCAGCGCCCGGGCGTCGCCGCGGTCGTCGACCGCGACCTGGACATCGTCTCCCGGCTGGCCGAGAGCCTGGAGACCCGCACCACCTGGGGCCGTTCCTTCGGCGTGCGCGCGCTCGCCCTCGGCTTCGCCGAGGCCTTGCGCGAGGAGCTCGACTTCACCGTCGAGCGCGACAACCTGCAGACGATGGCCGCGGCCCTGGCCGCATCCCCCGACCGGGGCGTACGCGTTCCCGCCGCGTTCCCGGAACTCAGCTCGGAGCGGGTGCTCGTGATGGGCCGGGTCCCCGGCACCGCGCTGGGTGCGGCCGCCCCGGTGCTGGCCCGCCTCGACGACCAGCGGCGCGAGACGCTCGCGGCCGGGCTGCTCGACAGCATGCTCGACCAGGTGCTGGTGCACGGCGTCTTCCACGCCGACCTGCACCCGGGCAACCTGCTCGTCGACGACGACGGCACGCTGGGCATGCTCGACCTGGGTTCGGTCGGGCGCCTGGACGCGGTCACGCGTACCGCGATCGGCCGGCTGCTCGAGGCGGTCGGCCGCGGCGACGCGGTGGCGGCCAGCGACGCCCTGCTCACGCTGGTCGACCACGCCGAGACCGTGGACGAACGCGAACTGCAGCGCGCGGTCGGGGTGCTGATCGTCCGCTACGCCGCGCCGGGCAGCACCGCGGGCGTGGCCGCCGTCTCCGCGCTGCTGCGCACCTTCACCTCACACGGGCTCGGCGTGCCCGCGCCGGTGGCCGCGGTGTTCCGGGCCTTCGCCACCCTGGAGGGCACGCTGGGCCTGGTGCGCCCCGGCTTCGACCTGGTCGGCCAGGCTCGCGCGGCGGGCGGCCGGCGCATCGCCGAGGCGTTCGCGCCGCAGCGCCTGCGCGGCACCCTGGAGGAGGAGCTGGTCGCGCTGCTGCCGCTGCTGCGTGGCCTGCCCCGCCGCATCGACCGGATCGGCGACGCGGTCGAGCACGGCCGGCTGCGCTTCAACGTCCGCCTCTTCTCCGACGACCAGGACCGGCGCCTGCTCACCGGCCTGTTCCATCAGGCCCTGCTCACGGTGATCGGCGCCGCGGCCGGCGTGATGGCCACGATGCTGCTGGGCAGCGGCGAGGGCCCGCGCACCGGCCTCGGCATCGGCCTGTTCCCCCTGCTCGGCTACGGCCTGCTGATCGTCGCGGTGGTCCTGGTCCTGCGCGTGCTGGCGGTCGTCCTGCGCCGCGACTGACCGGCGCGGCGCGCCGCCGGGCCCCGGCAGTGGTCACGTCGTTCAGGGTGCGCGGCTCGGCAGCTGCTCGGGGCGGGCGTGGGCGCGCAGATGGGCCCGGACCCGGTCGAGCAGCTCCTGGCTGGTGAAGGGTTTCTCGACGATGGTGACGCCTTCCGGCAGGTTGCCGTTCTCGCTGAGCACCGGTTCGGCGTAGCCGGACATGTAGAGCACCGGGATGCCGGGGCGGATGGCCTGGACCCGGGCGGCTACCTCGTTGCCGGTCATCTTGGGCATGATCACGTCGGTGAGCAGCAGGTCGATCGGGCCGGGATGGGTCTGCGCGAGGTGGATGGCCTGTTCGCCGCCGCTCGTGGTGAGCACCTGGTAGCCGGCCCGGGTGAGGATCCGGGTGGTGATCAGCCGCAGGTCGTCCTCGTCCTCGGCCATCAGGATGGTCTCGTGCGGCGGCGTGCCGGTGGCCGGCCGGGCGGGTGCCCCGGTCGCCGGTGCGGGGCTGCTGCCGACGGCCGTGTCGACGGCGGGCAGGATCACGGTGACGGTGGTCCCGATGCCGTTCTCGGAGTAGAGGCGCACGTCGCCGCCGGCCGCGGTGACGATGCCGTGCACGGTGGCCAGCCCGAGGCCCGTACCGGAGCCTTTGGGTTTGGTGGTGTAGAACGGCTCGAAGGCCCGGTCGATGACCTCGGGTGGCATGCCGTCGCCGGTGTCGCTGACGCGCATCCGGACGTAACGGCCGGCCGTCAGGGTGGGGTCGGCGGCGGCGTCGAGCTCGCCGAGTTCGGCGTTGGTGGTGTCGATGGACAGGGTGCCGCCGCCGGGCATCGCGTCGCGGGCGTTGACCACCAGGTTGAGCAGGATCTGCTCGACCTGGCTGGCGTCGGCGTGGACCGGCCACAGCTCCCGCTCCAGGTTGGTGATCAGGTGGATGTGCTCGCCGATGCTGCGGCGCAGCATCGGCTCCACGTCACCGATGACGTGGTTGAGGCTGAGCACCTCGGCCTGGGTGATGTCGCGGCGGCCGAACGCGAGCAGCTGTTTGGTGAGCCGGGCGGCGCGCTCGGCGGCCCGGCTGATCTGGCCCAGGTCCTGGCGGGCGGCGACCAGATCCTGCGGATCGGGAACCTCCGGCTCCAGGGTCTCCGCGATCATCTCGGCGTAGTTGCTGATCACCGCGAGGATGTTGTTGAAGTCGTGCGCGACGCCGCCGGCGAGCTGGCCCAGGCTCTCCAGCCGGCGGGTGTGCTGCAGCCGGCGCTCGCTGGCGTCGCGTTCGGCCTGGGCGATCAGGCGTTCGCGTTCGGTCTGGGCGATCAGCCGGTCGGTGACGTCGCGGATGGCGGTCGTCACCATCAGGCCCTGCCCGGTGTGCACCGAGGAGAGGCTGATCTCGGCGGGGAACTCGGTGCCGTCCTTGCGGACCGCGGCCAGCGCGGCTCCGGCGCCCATGGGGCGGGTGCGCGGGTGCGCGAAGTACTCGTCGCGGTGCCGGGGATGCCCGGCCCGTAACCGCTCGGGGACGAGCAGGTCGACCGACTGGCCGAGCAGTTCGTCGCGCTGGTAGCCGAACAGGCGCTCCGCCTGCGTGTTGATCAACGTGATGGTGCCGTCCCGGCTGGCGCCGATGATCGCGTCCGGGGCCGCCTGCAGCAAACCCTCGAACATCGCTTCGGCGTGCTGGCGCTCGCTGATGTCCCGCGAGATGGTGGCGACCCCGGTGATCTCGCCGTTCACGCCGGTGATCGGGGACGACGTCAGCGACACGAGAATGACCGTGCCGTCCTTGCGGCGGTGCTGCACCCGCTCCTGGTCGATGCGCTCACCGGCGGCGATGCGCTGCATCAGCTGCGTCTCGGTCCCTTCCTGCCCGGGCAGCGACAGGACGGACGCGTGCCGGCCCACCACCTCGTCGGGGTGGTAGCCGTAGACCTGGGCGGCGCCGGTGTTCCAGCTGGTGATCGTCCCGTCGAGGGTCTTGCCGATGATCGCGTCGTGCGACGATTCCACGATCACCGCCAGCCGCTCGCTCTCGGCCAGCGCCTGCGCGCGGCCGGCCAGGGCGGCGGCCTGGACGGCGAGTTTGGTGAACACGGCGATGTCGTCCTCCGCGAACAGGCTGCGGTGCCGGCTCAGCAGCAGCAGCGCGCCCGAGCCGGTGGGGGCGTTCACCGCCGCCATGGTCACGTAGCGGGTGTTACTGGCCTGGGCGAGCCGGACCGCCAACGCCGGCGGGTGGGTCCATCCCGCCAGCGCGTCGATCGTGCCCGGCGCGGCCAGCAGCTCGGCCAGTTGCGCCCGCGTGCCGTCGAGGTCCCGTAACGGCGCCGCGGCACATCCCGAGCCGGCGCATCCGGCAACACTCACGGTGCCGCCTGCGGTAGGGGTCAGCATCACCACGGTGCAGCCGAGGATCTTGGCGGCGCCGTCGCAGTAGGCCTGCCAGGTGCGGGCCGCCGGCTCGTCGGCTGACGCGCTCAGCAACCGATCGGTCACCGCGGCCGCCGCGCCCAGCGACCAGACCTGCCGGAGCCATCGGGGCGGCACGAACGCCATCAGGTAGAGCACACCGGCGAGCACCGCCAGGGTCCGAGCCTCCCCCGCCATGCCGCGCCCGAGAGCGGAGATCAGCAACGCGGTGCCGAACAGGCCCGTTCCCGCCGCGGCGCACCGCAGCCGGGCCCGGCCCGCGCCGCCGCGGCGGCGCGCTTCGACACCCAGCAGCCACGCCGCGATCAGCTCCATCGCGAAGAACGCCACCACCGCGGGCAACAGGGCCGAACGCGGCAACGGTCGAGACAGCAACAGCAGCACCGGCAGCAGGGTCACCGCCCACACCGCCAGCGCCAGCGGCCACCACCACGACGACATCGGCCGCAGCCGGCTCACCAGCCGCAGGCTGAACAGCGGTTTCGCCAGCAGCACCGCGATGGCCAGTGCCGTCACCGGGCGTGGCGGCACACCGGTGACCACCTGGATCAGTCCCAGCACGAACAGCATCGCGACCGACGCGAACACCCCTATCGCGTCGCCCAGCACCGGATCGCGGTGGCGCAGGTAGAGCCACGACACCCACGCCAGGATCATCACGTACAGGGAAGTGACCAACAGCAGTGCCATGGGCTCCTCTGTCCCGCCGGCCCGTGAAAGTCGGCGATATGTGGCAATACCGCTGCGATCAGGCTATGCCTGTTGCGGTGCCGTTCGTTCGTGAACACGAACGCCGGCCGGGGCGGCGGTGCTGCCACGGACCACCAGGCGGGGCGCCAGCACGGTCTCGGTGCGCCGGGTGCGGCCCTCGTCGAGGCGGGAGACGGCGGCCAGCACGGCGCCGCGGGCCTGCTCCGGGGCGTTCTGGTTGACCGAGGTCAGGTCGATGTGGGCGAGCCGGGCGAGGGTGCTGTCGTCGTACCCGATGATCGAGATCTCGGCGGGCACGCCGACGCCGCTGCGCAGCAGCGCGTCCATCAGGCCGATGGCCAGCCGGTCGTTGGAGGCGATCACCGCGGTGGGCCGGGCGGCGGCGGCGAGCAGCGCGCGGCCGGCGCGGATGCCGCCCTCCTCGGTGTGGTCGCCGGGCAGGATCCGGGCGGGCAGGCCGGCGCGGCGCAGCGCCCGGCGGTAACCGCGGCGGCGCAGGGCGGCGACCGGGCCCCGCCCGCCGTCGAGGAAGGCCACGTCGGTGTGCCCGAGGCCGGTCAGGTGGCGCAGGGCCGCCTCGACGCCGACGTCGTCGGCGGAGCGGACCACGTCCACCGCGGCGCCGCGCACGGCGGTGCCGACGGCGACGCACGGCACCTGGGTGGCGAGCCGGTCCAGCTCGGCTGCCGGCGAGTCGGGGCCGAGCAGGATCAGCGCCTCGCAGCGGAAGTCGAGCAAGGTCTCGGTGGCCTGCCGCTCGTCGCTGTCGCGGGTGGTCGTGGCCAGCACCACCTCGTAGCCGGCGCGGCCGGCCGCGACGTGGATCTCCTCGGCCAGCTCGGCGTGGAACGGGTTGCGCACGTCGAGCATCACGCCGAGCAGGTGCCGCCGACGGCGGGCCAGCATGCTGGCGGTGCGGTCGGCCCGGTAGCCGAGCTCGGTGGCGGCGGCGAGCACCCGGTCGCGGGTCTCGGCGCTGGGACCGGCGACGCCGCGCAGCACGAGCGACACCGACGCGGGCGAGACCCCGGCGCGGGCGGCGACGTCGGTCAGCCGCGGCCTCTGCACCATTCTGAACACCTCGCGTAATGGCATTGACACGGATCGTGATCGACTCAGAGAGTACAGGGAATCTAAAGCGCTTTAAAGCGAGGATCCCACATGACACACCCCTCCATCGGTGTCGCGGTGATCGGAGCCGGCATGGTCGGCCGGGCCCACGCGAACGCGTACCGTAACGCCGCCACCGTCTTCGACCTGGACCAGCCCGCTGCGCGCCTGGTCGCCGTCGTCGACGTGCACGAGCCGTTCGCCGCCGACGCCGCCCGCCGTTACGGATACGACCGCGCCCTCACCGACTGGCGCGCCGCGATCGACTCCCCCGACGTCGACGCGGTCAGCGTGGCCGTGGCCAACAACCTGCACCGCGAGATCACCGAGGCGGCGCTGGCCGCCGGCAAGCACGTGCTCTGCGAGAAACCCCTCGCCCCGTCGGTGGCCGACGCCGAGGCCATGGTCGCCGCCGCCGCGGCCGCGCCCGGGCAGGTCGACGCCGTCGGGTTCACCTTCCGCCGCTCCCCCGCGATCAACGCGATCCGCCGCGAGGTGGAGCAGCGGCTCGGCCCGGTCCGGCACTTCGTCGGCAACTACTGGTGCGACTACGGGCACGACCCGCAGCGCCCGATGAGCTGGCGATACCAGGGCGCCCCCGGCTCCGGGGTGCTCGCCGACATCGGCAGCCACATGGTCGACCTGGCCGAGTTCTTCTGCGGGCCGACCGGCGCGGTGCAGGGCACGATGATGGCCACGCTGGTGAAGGACCGGCCCAGGCCGCTCGGCGTGGCGGTCGGGCACGCCGGCGGCGTGCAGCTCAGCGACGAGCGCCTGCCGGTGGAGAACGAGGACGTCTGCACGTTCACCACCAGCTACCCCACCGGCGCGGTCGGCACCTTCTCGCTGTCGCGGGTCGCCTACGGGCACGCCAACACGCTGCGCATCGACCTGTTCTGCGAGAACGGGTCGGCGTCGTTCGACATGACCCGCCCGGCCGAGTTCACCATCGTCGACGGCGCACCGGACACCGTGGTCAACGGCCCGCGCCAAGTCTTTATCGGCCCCTGGCACCCCTATGTGGCGCACGGCCTGCCGATGGACTTCCCCACCGTCGGCCACGGGCAGAACGACTTCTTCGTCTACCAGGCGCGCGCCTTCCTCGACCAGATCGCCGGCGTCGAGAAGCTGCCGCCCTGCCCGACCATGGCCCACGGCCTGCACAACATGCGCGTCCTGGAGGCCGTCGTGGCCGCCACCGACAAGCCCAGCCACCTCTGAGGAGACTCCCCATGCGACTCGGCGCCTACACCGCCTGCCTGCACGACCGCCCCCTCGACGAATCCCTGAAGATCCTCGCTGAGCTCGGCCTGACCAGCGCCGAGATCAACGCCGGCGGCTTCGTCGGCACCCCGCACCTGCCGATCGGCGACCTGCTGGCCAGCGCCGGCGCCCGCGAGGACTACCTGGGCCGGTTCACCCAGGCCGGGATCACGCTGACCGGCCTCAACGTCAACGGCAACCCGCTCAACCCCGACCCCCTGGTGGGCCCGAAACACGCCCAGGACCTGCGCCGCGCCATCGAGGTCGCGGCCGCCCTCGGGGTCAAGCGGGTGGTCGCGATGTCCGGGCTGCCCGGCGGGCACCCCGGCGCCACCGCCGCCAACTGGATCGTCTACCCGTGGGACAGCCAGTACCTGGACGTCCTCGACCACCAGTGGGCGATCGCCGTCCCGTTCTGGGCCGACATCCAGGCCCGCGCGGCGGCCGCCGACGTCAAGGTGTGCATCGAGATGCACCCGCACAACCTGGTCTTCAACCCGCCCACCCTGCAACGCCTGGTCGAGCAGACCAACGCCACCCACGTCGGCGCCGAGATGGACCCGAGCCACCTGTTCTGGCAGGGCATCGACCCGGTCGCGGCGATCGAGCACCTGGGCTCGCTGGTGTTCCACGCGGCCGCCAAGGACACCCGGATCAACGCGGAGAACGTGCGCCGCTACGGGGTTCTGGACGATCGCTTCACCCGTACGCCGGCGGACCGCAACCCGCTCAACCTCGGCGGCCGCAACACCCTCAACCAGTGGCCGGCCGACGCGGCCTGGCAGTTCGTGGCCGTCGGCCGCGGCCACGGCGAGGAGTTCTGGGTGCCGTTCCTGCGGGCCCTGCACGCGGTCGACCCGGACATGGCGGTGAACATCGAGCACGAGGACGCCGAGCTCGACCAGATCGAGGGCCTGCGTCAGGCCGCCCAGAACCTGATCGCCGCCGGCCGCAAGGCCGGCATCTGACGGCTCCCGCTTCGGCATGGGACACCCGTGCCGGTGGCACCGTCGGACTGGACAGGACTGTTAACTGACCTAATAATTGGATCCCCGTCGATGTCTGCGGAGGATCCCCCATGCGCCGCACCCGTTCCCTGCTGCTGTCCGCCGCCGCCGCGCTCCTCGGCGCCGGCCTGGCCGTCCACGCCGTCACCCCGGCCTCCGCCGCGACCCCCAGCGCCACCTTCGCCAAGGTGGCCGACTGGGGATCGGGCTGGCAGGGCGAATACACCATCACCAACGCCGGCACCTCGCCGATCACCTCCTGGCGGGTCGAGTTCGACCTGCCGGCCGGCACGAGCGTCGGCTCCTACTGGGACGCGCTGCTGACCACCGCCGGCCGGCACGCCACCTTCACCAACCGGTCCTGGAACGGCACCGTCGCCCCGGGCGCCTCGGTGAAGTTCGGCTTCCTCGGCAGCGGCCCCGGCAGCCCCACCGGCTGCACACTCAACGGTGCGCCCTGCTCCGGCGGCACGACTCCGGGCACGTCGGCCCCGCCGGCGTCGAGCCCGCCGGCGTCGAGCCCGCCGGCGTCGAGCCCACCGCCCGGCGCCACCCCGGTGGCCCGCAACGGCCAGCTCCAGGTTTGCGGCCGGCAGCTGTGCAACGCCCACGGCAAGCCCGTCCAGCTGCGCGGCATGAGCACGCACGGCCTGCAGTGGTACGCCCAGTGCGCCACCGACTCCTCCCTGGACGTGCTGGCCCGGGAGTGGAACGCCGACGTCCTGCGGATCTCGATGTACATCCAGGAGGGCGGCTACGAGACCGACCCGGCCGGCTACACCACCAAGGTCAACGACCTGATCGAGAAGGCCACCGCCCGCGGCCTGTACGCGATCGTCGACTGGCACATGCTGTCGCCGGGCGACCCGCACCACAACCTGGCCCGGGCCAGGACCTTCTTCCAGCAGGTCGCGGCCCGGCACAGGAACAAGACCAACATCCTGTACGAGATCGCGAACGAGCCCAGCGGCGTCCACTGGTCGTCGATCAAGTCGTACGCCGACCAGGTCATCCCGGTGATCCGCGCCGAGGACCCGGACGGCGTCGTGCTCGTCGGCACCGAGGACTGGTCCTCGCTGGGCGCCTCCGGCGACGGTCAGGGCGTCGCGCGCATCCTGGCGAACCCGGTCACCGCCGGCAACATCATGTACACGTTCCACTTCTACGCCGCCTCGCACGACGACTACTACCTGAACACCTTCCGCGACGCGATCGCCAAGCTGCCGATGTTCGTCACCGAGTTCGGCACGCAGCAGGCCTCCGGCGACGGCGGCAACGACTTCGCCCGGGCCCAGCAGTACCTGGACCTGATGGCGCAGCACCGGGTGAGCTGGGTCAACTGGAACTACTCCGACGACATGCGCACCGGCGCGGTCTTCACCGAGGGCACCTGCGCCGCCGGCGCGTTCTCGGGCACGGCCCGGCTGAAGGAGGCGGGCGCCTGGATCCGCGACCGGATCCGCACCCCGGACGACTTCTGACAGTCCCGGGCCCGGCCGTACACCCGGCCGGGCCCCGGGGCTCGCCCGGCGTACCGATCAGCGCCGGCGCAAGCGCCGCATGGCGCGACCGACCCGCCCGCCGGTGCAGCACCTGCCCTGACATGCGTCGTCGGAGCAGCAGTCACCGTCGCAGCAGTCTCGGTCACAGCAGTCGTCGTCGCAGCACTGCTCGCAGCATTCGCCGGCGCAGTCGTCGTCGGAGCAGCAGTCACCGTCGCAGCAGTCCCCGTCGCAGCAGTCGTCGTCGCAGCACGACTCCTCGATCTCGGGCTGCGGTATGGCGTCGGCCGGGCGCGCCGGCAGATCGATCCGCAGGCCGGGATCGGTGCGGGAGTCGATGTGGGCGACGCGGGCCGATCCGTTCTCGAACAGGGTCGGCTCGACCGTGACGGTGATGCCGTCGTGCCCGATCAGCGTCCGGCCGCCGTCCCCGTAGGCGAGCATCGCCGCGCATTCCTCGAAACGGACGGTGAGACATTCCTCGTCGCCCTCCGACAGCGTGACGCCCCACCATCCGCTCACCAGCCGGATGTCGTCGTTGCCGATGGCGGGGACCGTCTTGCCGGTGACCGCGGACAGCGAACGGGTCGGCACCGGCGCGAGACCGGTCCAGCCCGCATTGACCGCGCAGGGTGCCAGGAGCAGGCCGTCAGCCCACGCCTCGACCGCCACGGCCCGCACCTGTTCGGCGGTGACCGTGCGAACCTCGGCCTGCTGGTCCGCTGCCGCCCGGACCGGATGACCGGTCAGCAGGTCGGTCACCTGGCCGGGAAGCAGCGCGCCGAGCCGGGCGGCGTCCGCGATGCTGTCGCACTGCTGCTGGACGACCGCGGCGACCTCGTCCGGCTCCGCACCGGTGTACCGCAGCGAGGCCAGGACGTCGACGAAGCCGCCGACGGCGGCGGCCCGCTTCTCCGGCAGGGCGTCCGCGGTGGCGGTGATCAGCGAGGTGCCGTTGCCGCGCGTCTCGTGGGCGGCGTCGACGGTGTAGGACAGCCCGGCGTGCTGGCGCAGCGACCGGAACATCGCCCGTTGCAGCACGCCGGCGAAGACCGCGGCGGCCGGGCTGCGGCGCACCACCGCGTTCCAGGCGAGCAGGCCGGCCGGGCCGGTCAGGTGGGCCGGGCGTTCGAGCAGTGCGGACGACGCGGCCGGCGCGGCCTGGCGTTGCCCGTCGGGAAGTGCCAGGCGCAACCCGGCGGGAAGCGCCGGTCCGGAGATCCACAGTGCGGCGTTGGCCCGGTTGAAGAACCGGGCCGTCCAGTCGCGCAGGCTGTCCGCGGTGATCGCGCGCAGCCCCATCTCGGGGTATCCGCGCATGCCGAAGTCGCGGGCACCGTGCCGGGTCAGCGCCAGCAGGTCGCCCACCGCCGCCGGCCGGCTGTTCTGTTCGACGCGCAGAACCTCCTTCTCGATCTCGAGGCGGTGCACCGGCAGGTCGCGCAGGGCCGCGCACACACCGTCGAGGAACGGGACCACCTCCTTCTCGGAGCCACCGAGGTGGAAGTAGGTGATCTCGTCGCCGGTCGTGCTGTGGTGGTGGTTGTCGGGCACGCCGCGGAAGTTCAGCGCCAGGTGTTCGACGAGGTGGGTCATGCCGCGCCGGGCAAGCGGCTCGTCGGCGAGGCCGACTCGGAACGCCAGTCCGGCGTGCAGCGGGCCGTCAGTCGGCGTGAACAGCGCCGGGACCCCGTCGATCTCGTAGTACTGGATCATCGGGTGATCTCCCCTTCGCCGCGTGCCCAGGCCCGGCGCGCGCGGATGTTCTCGACGATGTCGCCGCGCAGCCAGTGCCAGGGGAACTCGGTCGCCAACGGGCCGAGCCCGTCGAACAGCCAGGCCGTCGCCGCCCGGTCACCCAGTTCGCTGAAGAGGAACGCGAACTCGCTGCCCACCTTCACCCAGCCCCAGTCCCGGCGGAATTCCGGTGCGCCGATGGATCGGTGGGCGGACTGGTAGATCGACTCGCTGACCGCCGGGGACCGCAGATATGCGGTGGCTGCCGCGTTGTCGTCGCCGAGCAGCGAGAACCAGTGCTCGATGTGCGCCTCGGCGACCAGTCCGCCCTGCATGCCGCCGGCCGGCGCGGCCATCATCGCGTCGTGGGCGAACTGGTGGACCGCTTCCCAGGAGCCACCCCATTTCGGGCACAGCTGCTGGACCATCAGCATCTGCGCCGGCCAGTGGTGCGGATCGATCTCGGCGAGCCGGTCGTAGCGGCGCCGGGCCTCGGCCTGCCCGGCCTGCAGGCCGCGTGCGGTGTCCAGCCGGCTGGCCCAGAGGGCGGTGTCGCCAGGGCAGCGCGCGGTTCCCTCGGTCAGCACCTGCTCGGCCTGGAGCAGCCATTTCCGGAACAGGTCGAACTGCTGACGGCTCACCGTCCGGGCGGTCCCGCCGCCCCGGATGCCCCAGCCGATGTCGATCAGGCAGCTGCCGTACATCGCTGCTGCGGCGCCGTCGGCCGGATCGTCGCGGAAGACCGCGCGGAGAAACCCTTCATGGGGCCGTGCACCGCCGAGGCGGATCAGGCCGGTTCGGCTTGCCGGGTCGGTGGCGTCGAGGACCGCGCGGCAGCCGGGCCAGTCGTGGCGGGCCAGCGCGGACCGCAGCCGGCGCAGGTCCGGGTAGGCGGCCTCGTAGTCGAAATCGACGTCGGGATGGTGCGGCACGCAGGGAGCATAAAGATCAACTTCGGCTTTGAGTAGGGGGCCGGCCACGGTTCCCGGCCGGCCCCCGCACTCAGCGTCGCGGATACTTGTCCAGGTAGCGCTTCACCTCGGCCAGGTTGTAGGTGGCGCTGTCATGCGCCCGCTCCTCCCAGGCGAAGACGCACACCGTCGCGATGCCGTCGAAGCCCACATCGGCCAGGGTGCTGAAGAACAGGTCCCAGTCGACCTCGCCCTGCCCGATGTCCAGATGCTGGTGCACCCGGACCGCCGACCCCGGCGGGTTGACGATGTAGCGCAACCCCGACGAGCCGCGATGGTCGAACGAGTCGGCCAGGTGCAGCTGGGTGAGCAGCGGCCCGGCGTGGCGGATCACCGCCTCCAGGTCGCCGCCCTGGTGGAAGGTGTGCGGCGCGCAGTACAGGAAGCTGACCAGCGAAGAGTCGATGCCGCGGATCAGGTTGACCGCCGCGATCCCGTCCTCGACGAAGTCGTCCGGGTGCGGTTCCAGCACCAGCCGGACCCCCTCGCGCTCGAAGACCGGCAGCAGCTCCTCCAGCGACCGCCAGAACTGCGCCTCGCTCTCGGCCGGCCGTTCGGGCCGGCCGTTGAACTCGGAGTTCATCACGGTCACCCCGAGTTCCGCGGTGAGCGCGATGGCCCGCTTCCAGTAGCGGACCGCGGCCTGCCGCTCGTCCTCGTCCGGCCCGGACCAGCGGTACAGCGGCAGCACCGAGGCCACCTCGACCTGCGCCGCGTCCAGCTCCCGGCGGAACGCCCGGACCCCGGCCCGGTCGATGCGCGGGTGCAGGAAGAACGGCAGGAAGTCGTCGCGCGGCGACATCTCCAGGTAGCGGTAGCCGAGGTCGGCGACCATCCGCGGCAGTTCCAGCAGCGGCACGCCGCGCAGCATGTACGGGTCGAGGGCGATCTTCACGCGATCACCTCCGCGGCGTACAGCTTGGGCTTGTCCATCAGCGCGACCGGCACCCGCTGGCCGGTGTGCAGCGCGCTGACCCCGGCGTCGGAGACGACCGCCGCGGCGTAGCCGTCCCAGCTGCTGGGGCCGCTCGCCGGGATCTCCGCGGCGATACCGTCGATCCATTCCTGCAGCTCGATGTCGTAGGCGCGCAGGAAGCGTTCGCGCCAGTCGGCCGGCACCGGGGTGGCGACCTGCCCGGCCCGGCGTACCAGGATCGGGCTGAGCTCGCCGAGCGCGGCGGTGCCGTCCTCGCCGACGATCTCGCCGCGGATGTCGTAGCCGTAGCGGATGTTGACCGAGATCTCCACGTCGACGATCGCGCCGCCGGCCATCTCCATCAGCAGGAACAGCGGGTCCTGCAGTGCGCCGCCGTTGCGGCTGCGCTTGGGTACGAGCACGCGCACCGCCGTGATCTCCTCCCCGAGCATCCACCGCACCATGTCGATCTCGTGCACCGCGGTGTCGGTGATCGCCATGTCCTTCTCGTAGACCGGCGGCACGCTCGGGTTGCGGTGTGCGCAGTGCATCAGCAGCGGCGTCCCGATCTGCCCGCTGTCGAGCACCGCCTTGAGCGCCCGGTAGGCGTTGTCGTAGCGGCGCATGTAGCCGACCTGGACGAGCCGGCTGCCGTACGCGGTCTCCGCCTCGATGATCCGCCGGCACGCCTCGGTGGTGGTGGCCAGGGGTTTCTCGCAGAACACCGGTTTGCCGGCGGCGATGGCGGCGAGCACGTACTGCTCGTGGGTGGGTCCCCAGGAGCAGACCAGGACCGCGTCGACCGAGGGGTCGGCGACCAGTTCCTGGCCGGTGGTGTGCACAGCCGCGCCGATGCGCTCGCCGACCGTCCGGGCGGTGGCCGCGTCCACGTCGGACACGGCCGTCACCTTGACGCCGGACAGCACCGTGGTCATCCGCCGGATGTGGTCCTGGCCGATCATGCCGGTGCCGATGACTCCCACATTGATCATGACGGGCTGTCCGTTCCGATGCCGCAGCCGCGCAGGTAGTCGCGGGTGCGCGCGGCGATGGGCGCGGGCACGTCGAAGTCGACCGGGTACATGTCCTGCTCGACGATCACGAACGTGTCCGTGCCGCGCCGGCGCAGGGCCGCCACCACGCTGGGGATGTCCGGCTCGCCGGCCGGCGGCTCGCAGCTGACCCCCATCGCGACGGCCTGCCCGAAGGCCAGGTCCTCGCCGCGGGCCCGGCGCACGATCGCCGGGTCCATCTGTTTGATGTGCAGATAGCCGATCCGGTCCGGGTGCTCGTCGATCAGCGCGGCCGCGTCGCCGCCGCCGTACGCCAGGTGGCCGGTGTCCAGGCACAGCGACACGTACGCCGGGTTGGTCTCGGCGAGCAGCCGGTCGATCTGCGGCCGGGTCTCCACGTGGCTGTCGGCGTGGTGGTGGAACTGCAGCCGCAGCCCGTACTCCTCGGCCAGCATCCGGCCCAGCTCGTCGGTGCCGCGCACCAGCGTCTTCCAGCCGTCGTCGTCGAGGGTGCCGGATTCCAGGTAGGCGCCGGTCTCGTCGTCGCGGTAGCCGGGGACCGGCACGAACACCAGGTCCCGGGCGCCGAGGGCGGCGGTCAGCTGGGCCACCGGCCGGGTCCGGGCGAGGATCTCCGGCAGCTCGCCCGGCCGGTGCAGCCCGCTGTAGCCGTGCATGGTGCCGCCGGCGACGCGCAGGCCGCGGTGGGCCAGTTCGTCGCCGAGGCGCGACGGGTCGGTCGGCAGGTAGCCGTACGGCCCGAGTTCCAGCCACTCGTAGCCGACCTCGGCCAGCTCGTCGAGGAAACGGTTCCAGGGTGTCTGGCGCGGGTCGTCGGCGAACCACACCCCCCACGAGTCGGGGCAGCTACCGAGATGCAGCGTGGTCACGGCGTCTCCTTCGAGGGCACCCGGTCCAGGCCCAGGTCGTGGACCTCCTCGCCGAGGATCTTCGCGGCGTCGGCGGAGGCGCCGCCCGCGCTCTCCAGCTCGTGGCTGAGCTCCTCCAGCTCGGCGCCGCCGGCCATCAGCGCGGTCAGCTCGTCGCGGGTGATCTCGCTCTTGCGGTAGTAGCCGATGCTCTGCCCGCGCTTGAGCAGCAGGAACCGGTCACCGACCGGGTAGGCGTGGTGCGGGTTGTGGGTGATGAAGATGACGCCGAGCCCACGTTCGCGGGCCTGCAGGATGTAGCGCAGCACCACGCCGGACTGTTTGACGCCGAGCGCGGCTGTCGGCTCGTCGAGGATGAGCACCTTCGCTCCGAAGTAGACGGCCCGGGAGATCGCGACGCACTGGCGTTCGCCGCCGGAGAGGGTGCCGATCGGCTGGTCGACGTTGCGCAGGTCGATGCCCATGTCGAGCAGTTCCTTCTTGGTGGTCTCGCGCATGAACGGGATGTCCATCCGCACGCCCTTGCGCACCTCGTTGCCGAGGAAGAAGTTGCGCCACACCGGCATCAGCGGCACCACGGCCAGGTCCTGGTAGACGGTGGCGATGCCGTGGTCGAGGGCCTCACGCGGCGAGCTGAAGTGGATCTCCTGGCCCTCCACCTCGTAGGTGCCCGAGGTGTGCTCGTGCAGGCCGGCAATGATCTTGATGAGGGTGGACTTGCCGGCGCCGTTGTCGCCCAGCACGCAGGTGACCTCGCCGCCGCTCACCTCGAGGGTGACGCCGCGCAGCGCGATGATGTTGCCGTAGTTCTTGCCGGCGTCGGTGAGCCGCACCAGCGGGGTGGCGGTCTTTTCGACTACCGCGGTCATCTCATGGCCTCCGCCCGTTTGCGCACGAACGAGTTGAGCAGGATCGCGCCGAGCAGCAGCGCGCCGAGGAAGAAGTAGAACCAGTCGGGATCCCAGCCGGCGTAGACGATGCCGAGGTTGGTCATGCCGAAGATGAAGGCGCCGATCGCGGCACCGATCACCGAGCCGTATCCGCCGGTGAGCAGGCACCCGCCGACCACGGCCGCGACGATGTAGATGAACTCGTTGCCGAGGCCGCCACCGGACTGCACGGTGTTGAAGGCGAACAGGTTGTGCATGCCGGTGAACCAGGCCAGGAAGCCGACGCCCATGAACAGGCCGATCTTGACCTTGTTGACCGGCACGCCGACCGCCCGGGAGCTCGGCGCCGATCCGCCGACCGCGAAGATCCAGTTGCCGGTACGGGTCCGCAGCAGCAGCCACGTGCCGACGGCGACGAACAGGATCCACCACAGCAGGGTGATCCGGATCGAGACGCTGCCGATGGTGAACGACGACGAGAACACCTTCTGCGCGCTGCTGAAGCCGTCCATGTTGGACACGTCGTTGGTGGCCACGTTGCCGGTGACCGCCTTGGTGAGCGCCAGGTTGAGGCCGCGCAGCATGAAGAAGGTGCCGAGGGTGACCAGGAAGCTGGGGATGCCGGTCTTCACCACGAGGTAGCCGTTGATGAAGCCGACGAGCAGGGCGAACACCAGTGAGGCGGCGACACCGACCCACAGGTTCAGGGTGAATTCGTAGGCGAACATCGAGGCGAACAGCGCCGAGGAGGTGACCGCGACACCGGCGGACAGGTCGAACTCGCCGCCGATCATCAGCAGGGCGACGGCGACCGCCATGATGCCGAAGGTGGAGCTGACGTAGAGCACCGACGACAGGGATTCGGGCTGGCGGAACGGCGGCGCGACGATGAAGAAGACGATGTAGATCAGGATCGCGCCGACCAGCGCACCGACCTCGGGCCGGGCAAGCAGGCGGGACAGTGTGGACTGCCGGGCGACCCGCTCGTCCGCCGCGGAGGCCGGCGGCGGACCGGGTCTGGTCTCCAGAGTTGAGCTCATGACGATCTCCGGGTTTCTTCAGGTGAGTCCGGATCCCCGGGGCTGGCCGGCCCCGGGGTGCGACGGCTACCGGTTACCGGCCGCCGCGAACTTCGCGACGAAGTCGACGTTGTTCTTGTCGACCAGGTACGGCCCGGTCAGCGTCGCCTTGCCGCCGCCGAGCACGTTGCCGTTGTTCTTGTAGAGCCACAGCCCGTCGACCGCCGAGTAGCCCTGCAGGAAGGGCTGCTGGTCGATGGCCCACTGCAGCGCGCCGGACTTGATCTGCTCCGGGATCTGCGGGTTGAAGTCGAAGGTGGCGACCTTCGCCTGGCTGCCGGTGTCCTTGGCCGCCTGGATCGAGGCCAGCGCGAACGGCGCGCCGAGGGTGACGACCAGATCGATCGTCTTGTCCTGCTGCAGCTTGGTGGCGATGGTGGTCTGCACCGACGGCATGTCCCGGCCGTTGACGTAGATCTTGTCGTACTGGCCGCCGCCGAAGCCCTTCTGCACGCCGTCGCAGCGCGCTTCGAGCTGCACCTGCCCCTGCTCCTGCACCACGCACAGCACGTGTTTGGCGCCGTCCTGGGCGGCCCGCGCGCCGGCGGTCTCGCCGGCCACCGACTCGTCCGAGCCGAAGTAGGCCAGCGCCCCGGAGTCCTCGAACGAGGTGATGCCGGCGTTGAACGCGATCACCGGGATGCCGGCCGCGATCGCCTTCTGCACCACCGGGACCAGCGCCGGCGGGTCGGGCAGGGTGACCGCGATCCCGTCGACCTTGCTGTCGATGGCGCTCTGGATCAGGGTCGCCTGGTTCGCCGAGCTGGGGTCGGCGGAGTATTTGAGGTCGACGTTGTCCTTGGACGCCGCCGACTGGGCGCCCTTCTTGATGATGTCCCAGAAGGTGTCGCCGGGCGCCGCATGCGTGATCATGGCGACCGTCATGGTGGGGGTACCGGCCTTGCCGCCGGAGAGGCCTTCCGCGTTCTCCTCGGCTTCCTTGCCACCGGAACTGCTGCAGGCGCCCACGGTGACCGCGAGGCCTATCGCCAGGACGACCGCGGTCGCCCGGTTGCCGTATCTGGACATGATTCTCCTCAGGAGGCGGTGGGGCTCAACTAGCGGTAGGGAAGTGCAGGGACGCGTCCATGGGCTGGGTGACGTGCGGCCAGCGTGAGGTGATCACCTTGGCCCGGGTGTAGAAGGAGACCCCTTCGGGGCCGTGGATGTGCTGCTCGCCGAAGAGCGAGTCCTTCCAGCCCCCGAAGGAGTAGTAGGCCATCGGCACCGGGATCGGCACGTTGATGCCGATCATGCCGACGCGTACCCCTCGCTGGAACCGGCGCGCCGCCTCACCGCTGTTGGTGAAGATCGCCGTGCCGTTGCCGTACGGATTGCTGTTGATCAGGTCGATGGCGGCCTCGACCGTGTCGGCGCGCAGCACCGACAGGACCGGGCCGAAGATCTCCTCGGTGTAGACGTCCATCGACGGCTGCACCTGGTCGATGACGGTGGGGCCGACGAAGAAGCCCTCCTCGTGCCCGGGCACCGTCAGGCCGCGGCCGTCGACCAGCACCTTCGCGCCCTGCTGCTCGCCGGTGCCGATGAGCGTCTCGATGCGCTGCTTGGCGGCCGAGGTCACCACCGGCCCCATCTCGCTGCGTGGGTCCCGGCCGGGGCCGACGACCACCTCCGAGGCCATTCGGGAGACCTGCTCCATCAGCGGGTCGCCGGCGGCGCCGACCGCCACCGCCGCGGAGATGGCCATGCACCGCTCCCCCGCCGAGCCGAACGCGGCGGCGGTCAGGTGGCCGGCGGCGAAGTCCAGGTCGGCGTCGGGCAGCACGATCGCGTGGTTCTTCGCGCCGCCGAGCGCCTGCACCCGCTTGCCGGCGGCGCTCGCCGTCTGGTGGATGTAGCGGGCGATCGGCGTCGAGCCGACGAACGACACGGCCGCGACGTCCGGATGCCGCAGGATCGCGTCGACGGCCTCCTTGTCGCCGTGCACCACGTTGAACACGCCGTCCGGCAGGCCGGCCTCGCGCCACAGGTCGGCCACGAAGTTCGACGCGGACGGGTCGCGTTCGCTGGGCTTGAGCACGAACGTGTTGCCGCAGGCGATGGCGACCGGGTGCATCCACATCGGCACCATGGCCGGGAAGTTGAACGGGGTGATGCCGGCGCAGACGCCGAGCGGCTCGCGGAAGCTGAACACGTCCACGCCGCTCGACACCTGGTCGGAGAAGGAGCCCTTGAGCAGCTGTGGGATGCCGCAGGCGAACTCGATCACCTCGAGGCCGCGCTGCACCTCCCCGGCCGCGTCGGAGAGCACCTTGCCGTGCTCGTCGGAGATGATCCCGGCGAGGTCCTTGACCCGCGCGTTGACCAGCTCCCGGAAGGTGAACAGCACCTTGGTGCGGGCGCTGAGCGACGCCTGGCTCCACGACGCGAACGCGGTGGCCGCGGCCTGCACGGCGGCGTCCACGTCGGCCGTCGAGGCGAGCACCACCTCGTGCTGTTGCCGGCCGGTGGCCGGGTCGAAGACCGGTCCGCGCCGCTGCGACGTGCCGGCGGTGAACTGGCCGCCGATCCAGTGCTCGATGCTTGCCACGGGAGGCTCCTTGTCTACAGGTATTGCCGCTGGGCGCGTTTGGCGGCGTCGTAGGCCTGGCGGGCGGCGCGGGTGCTGTCCAGGGTGGATTCCGCGGCCACCGGCACGTCCCACCACGACTCGGAGGAGGGCACCGGCGACAGCGGGTCGGTCTCGATGTGCACGACGGTCAGCCGGTCGGCCTCACGGGCGCGTTTGAGCCCGTCGGCCAGGTCGGCGACCGTACGGCAGCGGATCACGTGCGCGCCCAGGCTCTCGGCGTTGGCGGCGAGATCCACCGGCAGCCGGGCGCCGTCGTAGTCGCCGGTCTGCGGGTTGCGGTAGCGGTAGGCGGTGCCGAAGCGCTGCGAGCCGGACTGCTCGGAGAGCGCGCCGATCGACGCGAAGCCGTGGTTCTGCACCAGCACCACGATCAGCTTCACGCCCTCGGCGATCGCGGTGACGATCTCCTGCGCCATCATCAGGTAGGAGCCGTCGCCGACCAGCGCGTACACCTCGCGGGTGGGGTCGGCCAGTTTGATCCCGAGCGCGCCGGCGATCTCGAAGCCCATGCAGGAGTAGCCGTACTCGACGTGGTACTGCTTCGGGTCGCGGGCGCGCCACAGCAGCTGCAGGTCGCCCGGCATGCTGCCGGCCGCCTGCACCACCACGTCGCGTGCTGCGCACGCGTCGTTGACCACCCCGATCACCTCACTCTGGGCAGGCAGCGGCCCGTGACCGAGGTGGTACGCCCGGTCGACGGTGGCCTGCCACGCGGCGACCTCGGGGGCGTAGTCCAGCTCGAAGCGGGTGCCGTCCAGCGCGTCGGTGAGCGCGTCCAGCCCGGCGCGGGCGTCCGCGACGATCGGGTACGCGGCCTGCTTGGCGGCGTCGAAGGCGGCCACGTTCAGGTTGACGAACCGCACGCCCGGCTGCTGGAACGCGGTCCGCGACGCGGTGGTGAAGTCGCTGTACCGGGTGCCCACGCCGATGATCACGTCGGCGTCGCGGGCCAGCCGGTTCGCCACCGGGGCGCCGGTCGAGCCGACCCCGCCGACCGCGTTCGGGTGGTCGAAGCTCAGCGCGCCCTTGCCGGCCTGGGTGTCGGCGACCGGGATGCCGGTGGCCCGGGCGAAGCGGTCCAGCGCCGCCGACGCCTCGGCGTAGATCACTCCGCCGCCGGCGATCAGCAGCGGCCGCCGCGCCGAGCGGATCACCTCGGCGGCCCGCTCCACGAAGGCCTGCTCGGGCTGCGGACGGGGCACATGCCACACCCGCTCGGCGAACAGCTCGTCCGGGTAGTCGTACGCCTCGGCCTGCACGTCCTGGGGAAGGCAGAGGGTGACCGCGCCGGTCTGCGCCGGGTCCGTCAGGACCCGCATCGCGGCCAGCAGCGCCGCGGGCAGCTGCTCGGGCCGCCAGACCCGGTCGAAGAAGGCCGAGACCGGCCGGAACGCGTCGTTGACCGACACGTCACCGGCGCCCGGGTGCTCCAGTTCCTGCAGCACCGGGGTGGCCACCCGGGTGGCGAACACGTCGGAGGGCAGCAGCAGCACCGGCAGCCGGTTGACGGTGGCCAGCGCGGCCCCGGTCAGCATGTTCGTCGAGCCGGGCCCGATCGACGCGGTGCACGCGTAGGTCGCCAGCCGGTTGCGCATCCGGGCGAACCCGGCGGCGGTGTGCACCATCGCCTGCTCGTTGCGGGCCAGCCGGTAGGGCAGATCGGGGTCGCCCTCGCGCTGGGCCTGCAAGAGCGCCTGCCCGACACCGGCGACGTTGCCGTGCCCGAAGATCCCCAGGCAGCCGGCGATGGTCCGCTGCTGCGCGCCGTCCCGCTCGGTCCACTGGTTCGCCAGGAACCGCACCACGGCCTGCGCGACCGTCAGCCTCATGACAATCCCCTCACAACAGGTTCACGGTCCGGTCGACCGTGTCGGCGACGGAGCCGTCCGGTGGGTACAACAGGGACCTGCCGATCACCAGGCCGCGCACCGTGGGCAGGCTCAGCGCCTTCTGCCACTGCTGGTACGACGGCTCGGCGTCGCCGCCGAGGATCAGCGCCGGCAGCGTGGTCGCCGCCATCACCCGCTCCATGTCCTCGACCACCGGCACCTTCAGCCAGGTGTAGGCGCTGGTGGTGCCGAGCCCGGCGGCCACCGTGACGGCCCGGGTCATCGCCTCGGCGGTCAGCTCGTTCTGCACCCGCCCGTCGATGCGGTGTGAGATGAACGGCTCGACCATCGCCATCACCTGCCGGCCGGCCAGCTCGCTGACCGCGGTGCCGCAGGCCTGCAGGGTGGCGACGGTCGACGGGTCGTCCGGGTCGATGCGCAGCAGCATCTTGCCGCCCTCGAAGCCGGCCGCGGCGATGCTGGCCGCGTCGTACGCGGTGAACCGGTCGTCGATCTCGAAGGTGGTGCCGGCCAGCCCGCCGCGGTTCATCGAGCCGATCACCACCTTGTCGTCGAGGACGCCGAGCAGCAGCAGGTCCTCGAGGATGTCCGGGGTGCCGAGCACCCCGTTGACACCCGGGCGCGACAGCGCGACGGCGAGCCGGTCGAGCAGGTCGGCGCGGTTCGCCATGGCCATCGGGTCGGCGCCGGCACGCAGCGCGCCCCGGGCCGGATGGTCCGCCGCGATGATCATGAGGCGGCCGTGCGGGCCGAGCAGCGAGGTGGGCCGGCGGCGGGCCGCGGCCGCCCGGGCGATCGTCTCCGGGCGGCTCACCCGGGCCTGCACCAGGTCACCGACGTCCGGCATGGGTGGCCTCCTGCAGCAGCTCGCGGACCTCGGCCTCGGTGGGCATGGCGTCGGCACAGGACAGTCGCGAGGCGACGATGGCTCCGGCGGCGTTGGCGAAGCGCATCGTCGTCTCGAGATCCCAGCCGGCGAGCAGGCCGTGGCAGAGCGCCCCACCGAAACCGTCGCCGGCGCCGAGGCCGTTGACGACCTCGACCGGGACGGGCGGGACGGAGACCTGCGTGCCGTGCTGGGAGGCGAGGACCCCGGCCGGGCCCTGTTTCACCACGGCCAGCTCGACGCCGGCGTCGTGCAGGGCGGCCGCGGCCTGCGCCGGGCGGCGCTGCCCGACGGCGGTGTCGGCCTCGTCGAGGTTGCCGACGGCGACGGTGACGTACGGCAGCGCCTCGGCGTACCAGCGGCGGGCGTCCTCGCGGTCCGGCCAGAACATCGGCCGGTAGTCGAGGTCGAGCACGGTGATGCCACGGCGGTTGCGGTGGCGCAGCGCGGCGAGGGTGGCCGAGCGCGACGGCTCCTGCGACAGCCCGGTGCCGGTGACCCAGAAGATGCCGGCGGCGGCGATCGCGTCCAGGTCCAGCTCGGACTCGTGGATCTCCAGGTCCGGGGCCTTCGGGTAGCGGTAGAAGTAGAGCGGGAAGTCGTCCGGCGGGAAGATCTCGCAGAACGCGATCGGAGTGGGCAGGCCGGGCACGGCGGTCACATAGCGGTCGTCGACGCCGAAGCCGCGCAGCGCGTCGTGCAGGAACTCGCCGAACGGGTCGGCGCCGGTGCGGGTGATCAGGGCGACCCGCCGGCCGTAGCGGGCGGCGGCGACGGCCACGTTGGACGGGCTGCCGCCGAGGAACTTCTCGAAGGTGCTGACCTGGCGCAGCGGCACTCCGGCCTGCTGCGGGTACAGGTCGACGCCGATGCGTCCCATCGTGAGTAACTCGTCCGCGGGCATAGGTGTCCCCTCTGAATGCGGCGAGTGGAGCTCGACAGAGCCGGCTAGATCAACCCTGCTGGCTAGATCAACCCTGCTGGCTAGATCAACTCTGTGTGATCAATCGATAACCCTATGTTTCGTTAACGTCGATGTAATAACGTGAGGGCTTCCCCGTCAATACTTTGTCCTGACAAACTCACAAAGACACGTCGACACCAGGGGGATGTCGTGACCTCGGAACTGTCCGACCCAGCCAACCTCGTGCGCCGCGTCGACGTGGACCGGACCAGCCCCGTGCCGCTGTACTTCCAGGTCGCCAGCCAGCTGCAGGCCCTCATCGAGTCCGGTGAGATCGGCGTGGGCGCGCGGATCGAGAACGAGGTCGACCTGGCCGAACGGCTCGGCGTCTCGCGGCCCACCACCCGCCGCGCGATCCAATATCTGGTGGAGCGCGGCATGCTGGTGCGCAAACGCGGCGTCGGCACGATCGTCGCCCACCCCAGCGTGCGCCGGCCGGTGGAGCTGTCCAGCCTTTACGACGACCTGGTCGCCGGTGACCGGCAGCCGCGCACCGAGGTGCTCGACCTGAAGGTGATCCCGGCCGGCGACACCATCGCGCAGGCCCTGCAGCTGCCGCCGGGCACCGAGATCACCTGGATCGAGCGGTTGCGCTACGCGTCCGGCGAGCCGCTGGCGCTGATGCACAACGCCATCCCGCGGACCGTGCTGGAACCGGCCCGCGAGGAACTCGCCGAGCACGGCCTCTACGTGCTGCTGCGCCGCGCCGGCCACGTCCCGCGCATCGCCACCCAGGTGATCGGCGCCCGCTCGGCGACCAGCGCGGAGGCCCGCATCCTCGGCGAGAAACGCGGCGCGTCGCTGCTGACGATGACCCGCACGGCGTGGGACGCGGGCGGGCGCGTGCTGGAGTACGGCAGCCACGTCTACCGGGCGAGCCGCTACAGCTTCGAGATCAACCTGTCCGCCGGCTGAACGGGTCCGCAGCCGTGTCAATGAGCCCGGTCGTGCTGGTCACCGGATCATCGGGGCAGGTGGGGGCGGCGGTCGCGGCCGCGTTGCGGGCCGGCGGGTGGGTGGTGCGCGGCGCCGACCTCACCCCCGGCGCCTGGACCGGCGTGGTCGGCGACCTGCGGGATCGC